>CADBMQ010000234.1 GCA_902795765.1 Oscillospiraceae bacterium
CTCGAAGTCGGCGAAAAGAATGTAATGAGTGTTGACGTGCCTGTGTTCAATATCAAAACTCGCACGTCCGATCCGTCCGACATCTATTCCTACGGCTTTGCGCAAACCTACTCCGACTTGGACGAAGCGGTGTTCAAACTTGCCGAAGTGTTGCCCGATATGCTCAAACTTGCCGAGTGCGAAAAGTCGGCACAACTTATGGCGGCAGAGATTGAACGCACACGCAGACGAGTTAATGCGCTCGAACATGTTATGATACCGCAACTTAGAGATACCATTAAAATGATAACGATGAAGCTTGACGAAAGCGAGCGTTCGAGTCAAACAAGACTTATGAAAGTCAAGGATATGATGGTGCAAAAACAAATAGAGCAAAACCGTGCGAGAGATGCGGCAATGTAAAGATAAAAGCATCGGAAAACCGATGCTTTTTTAATAGGAAAATAATATGATAAAAGAAATTGAAAAAACATTATTTGAAAATCAAGACTTAAAGTATCGGGATTTCCAAGCAAAACTTATGCCTAATGTTGACAAAGAACGCATAATCGGAGTTCGCACACCAATACTGCGAAAACTCGGCAAACAGTTAGCGAAAGAACCGCAGATAGATGAGTTTTTGTCAGCCATACCACACGATTATTATGACGAAAACAACCTTCACGGTTTTATCATTTCCGAGTGTAAGGACTATAAAAAAGCGGTCGAGTATGTGGACGAAATTTTGCCTTATGTCGATAACTGGGCAACGTGCGACCTGCTCAGCCCGAAGGTGTTCAAGAAAAATCGTTCAATCTTGAAGCTGGATATAAATCGCTGGCTCAAATCATCTGAAACATATACAATCCGATTTGGAATTGAAATGGTTATGTCGCATTTTCTTGATGACGATTTTGACAAATCCTATCTTGAAACGATTTCGAGAATCCGTAGTGACGAGTACTATGTCAATATGATGATTGCATGGTATTTTGCAACAGCACTCGCAAAGCAGTGGGATAGCACTGTGTCATATATCGAGCAGTACAAACTTGATAAATGGACGCATAATAAAACAATACAAAAAGCGGTCGAAAGCTATCGCATAACAGACGAACAAAAAACCTATTTACGAACACTCAAAGTGAAATAAAAAAACACCCGAAAGGGTGTTTTTTTAATCTATCGTATAAATTCCCGATTTACACAACACAACCTCATTTGAATAAGACTGCGTATATTGATAAATCGGCTCTGCAAGTCTGTGCAACTCGCTCATCTGGAAATCATCTTGACTGATGCAACAAATCGAGCCATCAAGCGATGCAATGTTAAGCCCGTCATCATTAAGAAAAATGCTATGCGGTTCGTGAAGTCCACCCGACGCACTGCCACCGATAATGAAATCATGACGCATAGAAATCGTGTTATACTTGATAACTGCATTTGATTCGGGGAACGTACACCAAATATAATGCTCGTCAGCCGCAATGTCCGAAGGACCAAATCCCTTGTATTTAATGGCGCCTTTCCAACGAATACTGCCGTCTGCACCAAAAACCATTGCCGAACCGTCTCGTTCGCAAACCATAATGCGTTTGAGCGGAAGATTAACCGCACGAGAGTCAATCACATTTTTTATATGAGGAATAATGAGTTCGTGATTTTTACCGAATTTCGCCATCGCATATACATCACGAGTGACAATAGCGACCGAGTTTGTAATAAAATCGTAATACTTGAACGCAACGGTCTCATCACCGTCAGTTTTCTGTGTAACACACGAAAAAACGAGTCCACGTTCGGCACGAATGATAGAAGTAGCACCGACACCACAAATTTGATTCATAATACTGCGTCCTTTCGTTTACTTAATCAATGGTTTAATATGTTTGTTGTCGCCAAGCACAAAAATGGTTTCGTTCGATGAAAAAATATGGTCAGGTGAAATTGTCGGCGAAGTGATATCATTAGCTTTAATCGCAAGAACAGTAATGTGATATTTCGGACGAATAGAGAGTTCACGAATTGAATGACCAACCCACTCTTTCGGCACACCGATTTCGTAAATCGAAAAGTCGCTACCGAGTTCGATATAATCAAAAATATTATTTTGACCAAAACGAACAGCCATACGCTCTGCCATTTCACGCTCTGCATACATAACGTAGTCAGCACCGTTACGGAGCAACAACTTTTTGTGAACATCACGCTTTGCACGAGCAACAACGTATTTCGCACCGTGGTCTTTCAAAAGCACAGTAATTTCAAGTGCCGCTTGAAAATCGTCACCAATTGTCACAACACACGCATCAAACTCGTCAACACCAAGCGACTCGATATAACTTTCGTTTCGAGCGTCACCGATTTCAACGTTGCGAATAAAAGACGCAACATCGTCTGCAATCTGCTCGTCCTGTTCAACAACCATAATCTGGCTGCCACATTCAAGAAGTTTTTCAGCCATATGTCTGCCGAATCTACCCATACCAATAAGCAAAATAGATTTCATAAAAATATCCTTCCTATTAACCAACCTGCACATTTTCAACAGGCAACTTTTTCGCAATAGTTTTTTTGTCGGCACTAATAGCTAAGAGCATAGTAATACCGCCAACACGACCAAATAACATAAGCAATGTTACAATAATTTCCGAGACGACTGATAAAGTCGGAGTGATACCGACAGTCGAGCCAACAGTAGCCGTGGCACTCGCAGTTTCAAACATTGCCGACAAAATCGGCACATTATCAATCGCACTGATTGCCATAGCAGAACTCACCATAACAAGAATATACAAAAGCATAATACAAGCAGCATTTCTGACAACCTCGTCTGGAATGCGTCTGCCCATAGTTTCAACCGATTTTTTACGGCGAATAGTAGACAAAATCGTAAGTGCAACAACACCGAAAGTGGTCGTTTTCATACCACCGGCAGTAGATCCGGGGGAACCACCGATAAGCATAAGACAAATCAAAACGAGTTGTGTCGGCTGACATATCTTGCCGAGGTCTACCGAAGTAAAACCTGCCGTTCTTGCCGAAATACTGCTGAAAAACGAATGAAGCACCGTGCTACCGGAAACAGGCTCGTGACCAACAGTAGTGTCGAATAGAAAACAAAGTCCCGCACCGAAAACAATAAGAATTGCAGAAATAACAAGCACAATTTTCGAGTGAACACGATAACGGGTAACGTGATGCTTGTGTTCAATAATGTCCGACCAAACGAAGAAACCTAAACCACCTATAACAATCAAAAACATAAGAACAATGCTGACATAGGCATTGTTTTGGATTGAAATTAGCGAAGACATCGGCTCAACGCCGTCTATACCACCCATAACGTCAAAACCTGCATTGCAGAAAGCCGAAATCGAGTGGAAAACTGAAAAATACAGTCCTTTTAAAAATCCGAGTTGTGGGCAGTAGTGGAAACACAGTAAAATAGCGCCAAGCCCCTCGAATAACGCAGTACCTGTTATAATTATGCGAGTAATTTTGTATGCACCGCCTATTTGCGGAGCAGAAACCGACTCTTTCATAAGCATTCTGCCTGAAATACTGATGTTTTTGCGTGTGACGGAAAAGAACATCATAGCGAGTGACATAAAACCAATACCGCCAACTTGAATTAGTAGTAAAATGATAATTTGACCAATCAAAGACCAATGTTGATAGGTATCAAAACGGACAAGACCGGTAACGCAAGTCGCACTTGTCGAAGTGAAGACCGAGTCGATAAACGAAGTCCATTCGCCGCTTCTTGAAGAAAACGGGAAACATAAAAGCGTACCGCCGAGTAATATAATTGTAATATATCCGAGAAGTATTATACGAAACGGAGAAGTGTATGTTTTTTTCAAAAAATTCACCTCAATTTTAGAAATCCCTTATCTTATATAATACCAAATTTCAAACATATATTTATGAATAAATTGTGAACACAGAGATTTATAATACCGAAATAAAAAATTAACAAATAGGGGAAGAAATGTGGTATAATTAACATGGTTGAATAATATTATTTTGAAAGGATGTCTTAATTGAATATTTTTTTCTTACTCAGACCGAAGACAGAAACAAGTTTTATTTATGACGATAGCACCCTGCGTCAGGGAATAGAAAAAGCACAGGCTCACGGCTTCACATCAACACCTGTTATCTCACGAGATGGCAGATATGTTGGAACAGTAACGCAAGGCAATATGCTTTGGGCAGTTATGGACTGCTTCAATGGCGATAGAAAATCGCTTGAAAAGGTCAAAATTATGGATGTTATGGAAAAAGATTTTTGCCCGTCTGTAACAATTGAAGCGAGTATGGACGAGCTACTCGAACACATAACTAATCAAAATTTTGTACCGATTGTAGATGACAGAGGAATGTTTGTTGGCATAGTTACAAGAAAAACAGTAATAAACTATCTTCGTGACAACAAAAAATAATTGTTGAAAATTTTACAATCTGTATATTGACAGTTTCGCTTTAATATGTTAAAATGATAAAAACTAAAATTCAAAGGAGATGATGAATATGCAAAAGAGAGATTTTTCTGAAATTACACCACAAATTGAAAAACTATCATCACTTTGCCTTAATGACAAAATAGATTCCCGACTTTACGTCGAGTATAATGTAAATCGAGGACTTCGTGACCTCAACGGCAAAGGTGTCCTAACAGGACTGACGGAAATTTCTGAAATCGAGGCAAAAAAGATGGTAGACGGCAAGGAAATCCCTTGCGAAGGCAGTCTATACTATCGTGGCTACAATATCAAAGACCTAACAAAAG
>CADBMQ010000235.1 GCA_902795765.1 Oscillospiraceae bacterium
TGATAAAGACATTAAAGTAGTTGCAGTTTGTGGAGGTGCAGGTTCTGACCAACTTTACATTGCAAATGAAGTTGGCGCAGATGTGCTTATTACTTCTGAAATTAAACACCACGAATGGCTTTATGCAAAACAAATTGGAATTGCTTTGATAGATGCAGGACACTTCTTTACCGAAGTAATTGCAGTTAAGCCTCTAATGGACAAAATTCAGTCACATTTCGGCAGTAAAATTGAATGCGTATTATTAAACGAAAATCCCCCATACAAGGCGGTATAAAATAAACTATGGCTTTTGACGGACTTACTCTTAATATAATAAAAAATCAACTCCAGTCTGCTATCGGCAGTCGAATTGAAAAAGTTAATATGCCAAATAAATACTCGATTTTGTTAAATCTATCTTCAAAAGATTTTTCAGGTAGATTGCTTTTGTGTTGCAATCCATCTTCTCCGAGAGTTCATTTAACAAAAGAAAAGTATGAAAATCCTCAAACTCCACCTATGCTTTGTATGCTTCTAAGAAAGCGATTTACAGGTGGCAGACTTGTTAATGTTCGCCAACAAGGTGTCGATCGAGTTTTATATCTTGATTTTCAATGCAGAAATGAACTTGGTGACGAAGTAAATCAAACAATTATCATTGAAATACTTGGCAGACTTTCAAATATCATCTTTACTTGCGAGAATAAGATTATTGACTGTGTTCGAAGATTTGATCCCGAAGAAGGAAAGCGCTTTTTGATAAGCGGCGCTTCATATCAACCTCCCGAGTCTCAAAATAAGATAAATATCTTGACAAGTGATGCCGACTGCGTGATTGAAAAGTTAAAATCGCTTGGTGATATTCCTGTTGACAAAGCGCTTTGTAGCATTTTAGATGGCGCATCTCCTATCATTTGTCGTGAAATATGCTATCGTGCTATGCGTAGTTTCCCGAATTTGGGAGATATATCGGAAACAGAGTTTGAAAAGTTAAAAATCAATTTAACTAAACTTACCAATTACCTTGAAAATCCTGAACCAACCATAATTAAAGATAAGCGTGGAAAACTAATCGACTGCACATTTATGCAGGTGCATCAATATGGTATTGGTTATGAAAATATTATTTTTGAATCAGTCGATTTAATGTTTGATAAGTATTACACCATGCGTGATAATGCAGAAAACATTCGCAAAAATGCGTCGGACCTGTTGAAACTGATTACAAACTTATCCGAACGAACCAAACGAAAAATTGAATACAGAAAAAAAGACTTAAAATCAACTGAAAAACGTGATAAATACAGAGTCTATGGTGAACTAATCAAAACAAATTTACATCTATTAAATTCAGGCGACAAATCGCTAACTACAATAAATTATTACGATGAAAATTGCGCTGAAATAACAATTCCGCTTGATGAAAAATTATCCCCTGCTCAAAATGCTCAAAAATATTTTAAGAATTATAAAAAAGCATCTGTTGCTGCAGGAATGTTAAGCGAGTTGATTGAGCAAGCACAATCAGAACTCAAATATTTTGATTCTGTTTTTGATTGTTTATCAAGAGCACAGACTAATGATGAACTTGATGCTATTCGCCGTGAATTGATCGAAACAGGATACGTCCGTGCACAGAAAAATATAAAATTGAAGCCACGTCAAATTCCTTATATGGAATTTGAAATTGATGGATTTAAAGTTTGTGCAGGAAAAAACAACGTGCAAAACGATACATTAACTCTTAAAGTGGCAGACAAATTTGATATTTGGCTTCACACAAAAGATATTGCAGGTTCACATGTTGTTATTTTTGCAGACAGAAAAGAAGTGCCTGACGATGTTATTAAAAAAGCCGCTAACATTGCGGCAGTCAACTCAAAAGGTGCTGATTCAAGCGGTGTACCTGTCGAATATTGCTATGCAAAATTTGTCAAAAAGCCTTCGGGAGCAAAACCGGGTATGGTTATTTATACAAATAACAAAACATTATATGTTACTCCCGATAAGACTACCGCTGATAATTTTAGAATTAAATAACTCTTAATTTGAAAGGATTGTTTTATTATGACACTTAAAGAAGTATGCGAAATTCTTGAAGCAAATGTTGTTTGTGGGCAAGACAACTTGGACATCGAAGTCAAAATGGCTTGTGGCTCTGATATGATGAGCGATGTTTTGGCTTTTGTGAAAAATCAGTCTCTTTTGCTCACAGGTTTGCAAAATCCGCAGGTTGTTCGTACTGCCGATATGATGGATATGCATTGTATCGTTTTTGTTAGAGGTAAAGAACCTACCGAAGACATTATCGAACTCGCTTGCGACAGAGATATCGTTTTAATGCAAACTCCCCTTCGTATGTTTACTGCTTGTGGTAGACTTTACGATGCAGGTTTGAAAGGTTAAGGTGAGTTTCGTGGATATTTCATATAATGTCAACGGTGATGATTTTACCCGTGCAGGTGAGGCGTCAAGCAAATTCAAAAAAGCTCTCAAGCAGGTTGGCTTTGATGCAGAAATTATAAGACGTGTCACTATCGCTATGTATGAAGCTGAAATAAATATGGTAATTCATGCTCACGGCGGTGTGATTGACTGTAAAATTACACCTGAAAAAATCGAACTTTGGTTTCGTGATAAAGGACCGGGTATTGAAAATATTGACCTTGCTATGAAGGAAGGCTATTCAACTGCACCCGACAATGTTCGTTCATTGGGATTTGGCGCAGGAATGGGATTACCAAACATAAAAAAATACACCGATGAAATGAAAATTGAAACTGAACTCGGTGTTGGTACAACAGTATACATAGCAGTTAACGTTTAAACGGAGGTACTTATGAATAAACCGTTTCACTCTGTCACACTCGATCCGGACAAGTGTAGAGGTTGTATTACTTGCGTAAACCGTTGCCCAACAGGCGCTATTCGTGTTCGCAACGGAAAAGCTAAAATTTTAGCAGAATTATGTATAGATTGCGGTGAATGTATTCGTCGTTGCCCTCATCACGCAAAAAAAGCCGTTTACGATTCACTTGACAGATTAAATGAATTTGAATACAAAATCGCTCTACCCGCTCCGGCTTTATATGGACAGATAAACAATCTTGAAGATATAGATTATGTTCTTACAGCGCTTAAAAAGATAGGGTTTGACGATGTTTTTGAAGTATCGAAAGCAGCTGAACTAATTTCTTGCTACACTCGTGATTTAATAAACAGTGGAAAGCTTAAAAAACCAGTCATTTCATCGGCTTGCCCTGCTGTTGTTAGACTTATAAAAGTGCGTTTTGCTCAACTTTGTGACAATGTTTTGCCATTGCTTCCACCGATGGAGTTGGCGGCAAAAATTGCTCGTGAAGAAGCAATTAAAAAAACTGGACTCCAAAGCGAAAAAATTGGTATTTTCTTTATTTCACCGTGTGCCGCAAAGGTTACTGATGTGAAAAATCCGATTGGTAGAGATAAGTCTGAAATTGACTATGTGCTTTCTATTGGTGAGGTATATCCTCCGCTTATTTCAAAAATGAATAAGCTTGATAAGGTTGAACCTCTTAGTGAATCAGGCATAATAGGTGTTGGCTGGGCAAGTTCAGGTGGCGAATCCTCTGCTTTGTTTAACGAAAAATATCTTGCTGCTGACGGAATTGAAGAAGTTATTAAAATTCTTGAAGAAATTGAAGATGAGCATTTATACGATCTTGATTTTGTTGAATTAAACGCTTGCAACGGTGGGTGTGTTGGTGGTGTTTTAACCGCAGAAAATCCTTATGTTGCAAAAGCAAGAATTCAAATGCTTAGAAAATATCTTCCCGTTTCGCAAAATCATATTGATGAGAATGCAGATACATCAAATGTTGATTGGGACGGAGAACTTATACCCGAAAAAACTATGATGCTTTCAGAAAATATCGGCGAATCATTGCGTATGCTTTCAGAGATTGACGATATGGTTGAGAGATTGCCACAGCTCGACTGTGGTGCTTGTGGTGCCCCCTCGTGCCATGCGTTTGCAGAAGATGTTGTTCGTGGTTACGCAAACGAAAACGACTGTATTTTCCAACTTCGTGACTACATACATAATCTTGTGAGAAGTGTTTCATCGCTTGAATCACTTTTGCCGAATAAAGTCAGAAAGGAAAACGACGATGAAAATTAAAATCAGCGAACTTTGCGAAAAGATGCAAGGCCAAATGATAAATACTCCTGATTTTGACGAAATAACCGTTGAAAACGGTTATATGTGTGATCTTTTGAGTTTTGTTATCGGCAGAGTTAAAGAAAACAGTGTGTGGATTACTGTTATCGGTAACTTAAATACTATTGCGGTTGCGGTTTTAGCAGAAATTCCATGCATCATTCTTGCAGAAAACTCTGAACTTGATGATGACGCTAAAATTCGTGCGGAACAAAATGATATAGCTGTAATTAAAACATCTCTAAATTCTTTTGATGCTGCAGTTATACTTGGCAAGGTTTTAGGATTATGAGAGTTTTTTACGATATGCACTTGCATTCGTGCTTATCTCCTTGTGGTGATAATGATATGACACCCTATAACCTCGTGAATATGGCGGCAATTAATGAACTCGATGTTATTGCATTGACAGATCATAACACAAGCAAAAACTGTCCTGCGGCGGTTGAGGTTGCGAAAGAAGTTGGAATAACTCTTATCTGTGGTATGGAACTTTGTACTATGGAAGAAATTCATTGTGTTTGCTTGTTCCCAGATTTAGAACGTGCTATGGCATTTGATGATTTTGTAAATAATCTTATACCAAATGTACAAAACAAACCCGAAATTTTCGGTGAACAGTTGATTATGGATTCGCAAGATGGGATTATCGGCAAAGAAGATAAGTTACTTATTACCGCTGCAAATATAAGCATCATTGACCTACCGAATGCTGTGAATAAATACGATGGGATATGTTATCCCGCTCATATTGATAAATCAGCGTATAGTGTTTTATCTGCACTTGGAGATATCCCTCCTGAATGCGATTTCAAATCTGTTGAGATCAGCGCAAGAGGCGATGTTGGTGCATTAAAAGAAAAGTACGATTTATTGAATCATGTTCCACTAATTTTATCTTCTGATGCTCATTATTTAGAAGATATTAACCCGCAAAGAGCGTGGCTTGAACTTGAAGACAACTCAGTTGAATCAGTACTAA
>CADBMQ010000236.1 GCA_902795765.1 Oscillospiraceae bacterium
AGGAATTCAATGAGCGCACAAAGAATGACGCAGGTCTTATTATCCCTGTTGTTATCACAGTATATGCAGATCGCTCATTTACATTTGTAACCAAAACTCCGCCTGCAGCAGTTCTTATCAAAAAGGCTTGTGGTCTTGATAAAGCATCAGGCGAACCTAACAAGAAAAAGGTTGCAAAGATTACCGGAGAGCAGGTTAAAAAGATTGCCGAGCAGAAAATGCCCGACCTCAACGCTGCAACAATTGAAACAGCAATGTCAATGATTGCTGGTACAGCACGCAGCATGGGTATTGAAGTAGTCGATTGATTGTGCTTTCGGGTGGGAGGAATATTCCGCAATAACCACTCAGTAGGAGGTAAATTAAGTTGAAACACGGTAAAAAATATGTAGATAGCGCAAAGAAGATCGAAAAGGCTAAACTTTACGATCCTGCAGAAGCAGTTGCGCTCGCAGTTGAATCTAAAACTGCAAAATTTGATGAAACAGTAGAGGTACACGTTCGTTTGGGCGTTGACTCACGTCACGCAGACCAACAGGTTCGTGGTGCAGTTGTATTGCCGAACGGTACCGGTAAAAAAGTTCGTGTACTCGTATTCGCAAAAGGCGACGCAGTTAAGGCTGCAGAAGAAGCAGGTGCAGAATACGTAGGTGCAGAGGAATATGTAGCAAAGATTCAAAACGAAGGCTTTATGGACTTCGACGTTGTAATCGCTACACCTGACATGATGGGTGTCATCGGTCGTTTGGGTAAATTCCTCGGTCCGCGTGGTCTTATGCCGAGCCCGAAGGCTGGTACTGTAACACCTGACGTTGCTAAGGCTGTAACCGAAGCAAAAGCAGGTAAAATCGAGTATCGTCTTGATAAAACTAACATCATTCACTGCCCAATCGGCAAAGTATCTTTCGGTAAAGAAAAGGTACAGGAAAACTTTGACACATTGCTTTCAGCAATCGTTAAAGCAAAACCGGCTGCTGCAAAGGGTCAGTATATCAAATCTTGCGTCCTCGCTACAACAATGGGTCCTGGCGTAAGAGTAAATCCGTCAAAACTTGGCTGATTAGCTTGATAATGATTGAAAAGAGTTGTCCTCGTGGCAACTCTTTTTTCTTTTGCTTAAAAGTTATATAAAGTCGGTAAAAAGCCTTGAAATGCCCCTTATATTGTGGTATAATATAGTGAAATTATGTTTATTTTGGGTAATGCTACACTTTTATCGAAAAAAGGTGATTTTAATTATTATATTAGGACTCGACCCTGGCTATGCGATTATCGGTTTCGGGGTATTAAGTTACAATGCAAATCGCTTTAAGGTGCTTGAATACGGAGCAATCACAACCGATAAAGACACACCTTTTCCAAAGCGACTTGAAGAGATATATGACGGAATGAATTACCTATTGGAAAAGTACCAACCTGCGGCAATGTCGGTCGAAAAACTATTTTTCAATACCAACTCAACAACCGCAATAAGCGTAGCCCAAGCACGAGGAGTTTGCGTCTTGTCTGCATTCAAGCATAATGTTGAAATAGCAGAATATACGCCACTTCAAGTTAAAATGGCAGTAACGGGATACGGCAGAGCAGAAAAACGGCAGATAATGGAAATGACAAAAACACTGCTAAATTTAAAAGAAATGCCCAAACCCGATGACGCAGCGGACGCACTTGCAATGGCAATCTGCCATGCACATACAAGCGGTTCGCTATCATACAAACTCGACAAATTGATTTAGCAGAGGGATATTATGATATATTCATTAAATGGTGAATTGATATATGTAGACCCGCAAACCGCAGTCATAGAGTGCGGCGGAGTTGGATACAAATGCACAATCACAACGCAAACGCTTGGTGCTTTGCCCGAAATCGGCAAAAAAGCACGAGTTTATACATATATGAGCATTCGAGAAGATGCAGTTGATTTGTTTGGCTTTGTTTCCGAAGAAGAACTAACCGCATTCAAACTTTTGATTACAGTCAATGGAGTCGGACCAAAAGCGGCAATAGCAATTTTGTCGGAACTCACACCGCAAAAACTTGCACTCGCAATATCGAGTGGCGACTCAAAAGCACTAACCAAAGCGCAGGGAGTTGGCAATAAAATCGCACAAAGAATTGCGCTCGAACTCAAAGATAAATTCTCAAATATTCCAAGTGGAACTGCTGACGATACAGAAATAGTTCAGTCTGTAAGTAGTAACACAAATGATGAAGCAGTCGCAGCACTTGTAACACTTGGCTACTCTAAATCAGAGGCTCAGTCGGCGGTTAGCAAAGTCGCAGATTCGGGCTCTGTCGAAGAGATCATTAAAAATTCACTAAAATACCTTCTGTAAATCGAAAGGAAGATGAAAATGAGTCAACCACTCATATCAATCGTAATACCTGTATATAATATCGAAAATTGTATATCGCAGTGTCTTGAAAGCCTTGTAAATCAGACATATAAAAATCTCGAAATCATCTGCGTTAATGACGGCAGTACAGACGGAAGCCTTGCCATCTTGCAAAGTTATGCCGAAAAAGACGAGCGAGTTATCGTGATTGATAAGAAAAATGAAGGCGTATCAAGAGCGAGAAATGACGCATTAAAAAGAGCGACCGGCGACTATCTTTTGTTTGTTGACTCTGACGATTGGATTGACCTCGACACCTGCGAAACGGTAGTTTCAAAGACTCAGGAAAATGATGTAGATGTTGTAATTTTCGGCTATATGAGAGAATACGAAAACGCAAGTAAACCATCGAGCATTTTTGACGGTGACCGCACTTTTGACGAACAACAGTGCAACGATGAACTTTTCCGTCGCATTTTGGGACTAACGGGAGAAGCATTGAAACATCCCGAACGAGGAGATAGCTTGTCGTCAGTATGGGGCAGACTTTATAAGCGTTCGCTCATATCAGATAATAACTTGCAGTTCGAGGATTTGAGTGTCATCGGAACAAACGAGGACGGACTTATGAACTTGCAGATTTTCTACAATGTAAAAAGTGCCGTTTATATAGACAAACCGTTCTATCACTATCGCAAGAATATCGGTGCAACAGTTGCAACGAAATACAAAGAAAAACTGTTCTCGCAGTGGCAAATTTTGATAGAGCAGATGCAGAAATTCATAGATGACCACGATTGTGATGAAACTTGCAAACAAGCGTTATCAAACAGACGAGCATTAAGTATAATCGGACTCGGATTTAACGTTTCACGTTCGAAAAAAGGATTTTTCGGCAAAGTCAAGGAGTTAAGATACATCTTGAAAGACGAGCGTTATCGCCGAGCATATAAAGAGTTGCCATTCAACTATTTCCCAATCTATTGGAAATTATATTTCGGCTTGGCGAAAAGACGTTTCGCAATGGCATTGTTGATTTTGATAAATGTGATGACGTTTATTAAAGAGAGATAAACAGGAGAAATAAATGAACGAGGAATTTGATTTTGAAAATCGAATCGTCTCGACGGGATTTCTCGGCGATGACGAAGAGGTATCCTTGCGACCGAAGGTGTTGGATGAGTATATCGGACAAACCAAAGCGAAGGACAACCTGTCGATATATATAAACGCCGCAAAAGCGAGAGGCGAATCGCTCGACCACGTTTTGCTATACGGCCCACCGGGGCTTGGTAAAACAACACTTGCGGGAATTATCGCCAACGAAATGGGAGTAAACTTGCGAGTAACGTCAGGCCCTGCAATCGAAAAGCAGGGAGACCTTGCAGCATTGCTCACAGGACTTGATACAGGCGATGTGCTTTTCATCGATGAAATCCACCGTCTTTCAAGACAGGTAGAGGAAATCCTCTATCCTGCAATGGAGGACTACGGAATAGACTTGATAATCGGCAAAGGCCCGTCAGCGAGGTCAATAAGACTAGACCTAAAAAAGTTCACACTAATCGGAGCAACAACCCGTTCAGGTATGTTGTCTGCACCGCTTCGTGACCGATTTGGTGTAATACTTCGTCTTGAAATGTACACACCCGAACAGTTAGCCGAGATTGTAACACGTTCGGCAAGAATACTCGGAATAGCAATAGAACCAGATGGAGCGCTTGAAATAGCGTCCCGATCAAGAGGTACACCGAGAATTGCGAACCGACTTTTAAAGCGAGTGCGAGATGTGGCGCAAGTTCAGTTTGACGGAGTAATAACGTCAGAAGTTGCAAAACAAGCGCTAAAACGCTTTGAAATAGACGAGCTCGGATTAGACGAGTTCGATAGAAGAATGCTTCGCACAATGATTGAAGTATACAATGGCGGACCGGTTGGACTTGATACGATAGCCGCCGCAATGAATGAGGATTCTGCAACGATAGAGGACGTATGTGAGCCATATCTAATGCAAATCGGCTTTTTGTCACGAACAGCTCGTGGCAGATGCGTCACAGCTTTGGGATATAAACATTTGGGATTAATCCCGAATGGTCAACAAACTTTTTGTTAAAAGAAAGGATTAAGGGTAAAATGGGAAGACTTTTTGGAACAGACGGTGCAAGAGGCATCGCAAACACAGAACTCACAAATGAGACAGCAATGAACATCGGCAGAGCAGCCGCATTGGTACTTGCAAAACATTCAACAGGCAAACCCAAGGTACTCATTGGAATGGATACTCGTATCTCTTCTGAAATGCTTGAAGCAGCGCTCACAGCAGGTCTTTGCTCGGTAGGTTGCGATGTTGTTTTGGCAGGTGTAATTCCGACACCGGCAACAGCATATCTCATTGGCAAACTCGGTTGCAACGCAGGTATAATGATTAGTGCATCGCACAATCCTTGTGAATACAACGGAATTAAACTTTTTGATAGCCAAGGCTATAAATTGCCCGATGAAATCGAAAATGAAATCGAAGCAATCGTTTTGGACGGCGCAGAGGAATATCCGACACCTGTTCGTGGCGATCTTGGTAGAATAACAAGACTTGACGATGCTAAAAATATCTATATTGAGCACGTTAAATCAACAACAGATGTTGATTTCAAAGGCTTGAAAGTAGCACTTGACTGTGCAAACGGCTCATCTTCGGTAACAGCAGAAAAACTCTTCACCGAACTTGGTGCAGAATGTACACTTATGTCCTACGAGCCCGATGGTGTAAACATCAATGAAAACTGCGGTTCAACTCATATTGAAAACCTCGCACTCTATGTTAAAGAGCACGATTGCGATCTCGGTCTTGCATTCGATGGCGACGCAGACAGATGCCTTGCAGTTGATGAAAACGGTAATGTAATCGATGGTGATATGGTAATCGCAGTAGTTGCAAAATACTTCAAAGACACAGGCAGACTCAAAAAAGATACCGCAGTTATGACAGTAATGTCAAATCTCGGTTTCTTCAAATTCGCAGAGAAAAACGGAATCAACGTACTCAAAACAAAGGTTGGCGACCGTTATGTTCTCGAAGAGATGAAGAAGGGCGGTCATTGCATCGGTGGTGAGCAGTCGGGCCACATCATCTTCCTTGACTATGCGTCAACAGGTGACGGTCAGCTGTCGGGTGTTCAACTTATGACAATTCTCAAAAAGACAGGCAAAAAGTTGTCCGAACTTGCAGCAGTAATGCAGAAATTCCCGCAGGTAATGGAAAACGTTAAAACAACAAACGAAGTAAAAGCAACATTTGCAGATAACGCAAAAGTAAAAGAAGTAATCGCACAAGTAGAGAGCGAGTTGCACGGTGACGGACGAGTTTTGGTTCGTGCATCGGGCACAGAACCGCTTATTCGTGTAATGATTGAAGGAATGAACGAAGAAATGATTTCAGAGCAGGCAAAACGCATTGCCGATACAATCCGTGCACTTTAATCCATGAGAAATACCGAACTTTGGCGTGATTACGAACTAATAGATGCGTCAAACGGAGAGCGTTTAGAGCGTTGGGGCGATATTATTTTAATTCGCCCCGACCCTCAGGCGGTCTTTCAAACGCAAAGACGAAATCCGCTTTGGAAACAAGCACACGCAAGATATATCCGCAGTAAAACGGGTGGTGGCAGATGGGAACGCTATAAAAACGTCCCCGATGTTTGGAGCATCGGCTATCGTGATTTGACGTTCAATCTCAAACCAATGGGCTTCAAGCACACAGGTTTGTTCCCCGAACAAGCAGTAAACTGGGATATGATGCGTGAAATAATTGAGAAAGCAAATCGACCTCTTAACGTGCTGAATTTGTTCGCATATACAGGTGGAGCAACAGTCGCTTGCCTAAAATCGGGTGCGAGTGTGACTCACGTTGATGCTTCCAAAGGAATGGTAGCATGGGCAAAAGATAATGCCGTATCTTGTGGAGTTGCCGATAAACCACTCCGTTGGTTAGTTGACGATTGTGGCAAATTTGTCGATAGAGAACTTCGCAGAGGCAGAAAGTACGATGCGATAATAATGGACCCACCTTCATACGGCAGAGGTCCTGGTGGAGAAGTTTGGAAACTCGAAGATATGATTTTCCCACTTGTCCAAAAATGCGTAGATTTGTTGTCAGATGATCCTGCATTCTTCGTAATCAATTCATACACCGCAGGAATTTCTCCGTCAGTAATGGAGTATATACTCGGAGTAACGGCGAAAAAACGTTTTGGCGGAACAGTATCTTCCGATGAAATCGGACTTCCCGTAACAGATTCGGGAATGGTTTTACCGTGTGGCGGAACAGCCGTTTGGAAAGGAAAGAGTGTAAATTGAACACTTTGATAAAGGCAGAAAAAGTCTGCTTTTCGTTTAAAGATGAAGAAGAGAATATAAAGCAAGTCTTAAAAGACTTCGACTTGGAAATAGAAAAAGGCTCGTTTGTCAGCATACTCGGTCATAACGGCTCAGGCAAATCAACACTCGCTCGTTTGTTCAACTGTCTGCATATCCCCGATTCGGGTACAATAACGGTTGAGGGACTTGATACGAGTGTTGAAGAAAACGTGTTTGATATACGAAATAAAATCGGACTTATTTTCCAAAATCCCGATAATCAAATTGTCGCATCAATAGTTGAAGAAGATGTGGCATTTGGTCCCGAAAACTTGGGTGTACCACCGAAAGAGATCAGAGAACGAGTTGACGAAGCGCTCAAAACAGTCGGTATGTATGACTATCGCCGTCACGAAACTCATAAGTTATCGGGTGGACAAAAGCAGAGAGTTGCAATAGCAGGAATAATTGCAATGCAACCCGACTGCATAATTTTTGACGAACCGACTGCAATGCTTGATCCAAAGGGCAGAGCGGACGTTATGAAAACGATACGCAAGCTCCGAAAAGAGTCGGGCAAAACAATAGTGCTGATAACGCATTATATGGACGAAGCAGTTCAAGCTGATCGAGTTGTTGTAATGGACTCGGGCAAAATAATAGCGGATGATGTTCCGCAAAAAGTATTTTCGAAGGTTGAACTTTTGAAATCTGTGGGACTTGATGTTCCCCAACCAACAGAATTATGCTACCGCTTGCAAAAAGACGGCATAAACTTGCCCGATGTATTGACGGTAGATGAATGTGTAAAAGAGCTAATGAAGAAAATTGCGGAGGATTGAAGTTAAAGTGATTCTTCAAACCGAAAATTTAAATTACGTTTATTCCGAAAAAACACCGTTTGAAAAAACGGCAGTAAAAAACGTAAATATCGGCATAGGCGAAAATGATTTTATCGGACTTATCGGTCATACCGGATCCGGAAAATCAACGCTTGTGCAACATCTAAACGGGCTTTTAAAACCCACCTCGGGCAAAATTTATTTCGAGGGCAAAAACATATTTGATAAAGACTACGATTTGAATGCCTTGCGTTTCAAAGTCGGACTTGTTTTCCAATACCCAGAGTATCAACTTTTTGATGAAACAGTAGAAAAAGATATCGCATTCGGTCCTCGCAATATGGGACTGAGCGAAGAAGAAATATCGCAAAGGGTAGAAGAAGCGGCACATATAGTCGGATTAAAACCCGAACTGTTGTCAAAATCACCGTTTGACCTATCGGGAGGCGAAAAAAGACGAGCAGCAATAGCGGGTGTAATCGCAATGCGACCTCGTGTACTAATACTTGACGAACCAACGGCAGGACTTGACCCTGTCGGTAGAAATAGAATACTTGAAATGCTCAAAAACTATCGCCAAGAGCATAACACAACTGTAATACTTGTGTCACACAGTATGGAAGATGTGGCGCAAGTAGCAGATAAAGCGCTTGTTATGAACAAAGGCGAGGTATTTATGTACGATACAGTCGAAAAGGTATTCTCTCACGGAGAGGAACTGGAAAAAATCGGCTTAAATGTACCTTATGTAACCAAAATATTTGCAAAGCTCCGAGCAAACGGAGTATATGTTCCAACTGATGTTTTCACGCTTGACAAAGCAGAAAAAGTGCTTTTGAAGCTGCTCAAACGGGAGGGTAAAGAATGAAAGATTTAACTTTCGGACAATATCTTCCGTACGATTCATTTATCCATAAATCTGATCCGAGAACAAAATTGCTTTTAACACTCGGCTTGATTGTGACAGCATTTGTGTCGTTCAATTTCTATTCGCTCGGACTTGTAATAGTGTTCACAATTATGGCGATGATAGTGTCAAAAGTGCCGATTTCGTTCTATCTTCGATCACTTAAATCAATATGGTTTTTCGTGTTGCTGACAGCAGTTCTGAATGTCATTTATATCAAAGGCGACAATTTATTGTTTTCGTTTTGGATAATAAAAGTCTATGCAGAGGGCATCGAAAAAGCGATATTCATCGCAATCAGAATAGCACTTTTGATTTTCATCAGTTCAATGCTCACATATACAACAGCGCCGACCGCATTAACAGATGCAATCGAGCGGTTGTTGTCGCCACTTATGAAAATCGGCATAGATACCCATATGTTTGCAATGATGATGACAATAGCAATCCGCTTTATCCCGACTCTCATCGAAGAAACAAATAAAATAATGTCGGCTCAAAAGGCGAGAGGTGCCAATATGGATAGTGGTTCGCTTTTGTCGAGAGTGAAAGCAATAATTCCGATTTTGATACCGCTATTAATCTCGTCAGTACGCCGAGCAAAAGAGCTTGCCGACGCAATGGAATGTCGTTGTTATCACGGTGGCAAGGGCAGAACACGAATGAATAGCTTAAAAGCAAGCTGGCGAGATGCAGTATGCACGTTAAGTGCAGGTTTGCTACTCGCAGGAGTAATTTTACTAAACGTATTTTTATAATTTAAGGACGAAAAATGCAACGTTATCTTATGACAATCCGTTACGACGGTACAAATTATCACGGCTGGCAGGTACAACCGAATGCCGTGACAGTACAGCAAACGGTACAAAATTCACTCGAATCAGCACTTGGAGTGAGACCGAATATCACAGGTTGCAGTCGAACAGATAGTGGAGTTCACGCTTATGAATACTGCTTTCATTTCGATTATGACGGTGCTATTCCCGAAAACAAGTTGCCGCTTGCACTCAATACAAAACTACCATATGATATTTCAGCGGTTGATTGCATGAAGGTTGATAACGATTTTCACGCAAGATATAGCGTTCAATCAAAAGAGTATGTCTATAAAATTTATAACAGCGAATTTCGTGATCCATTCAAATGTAAATATTCCTATTTTTATAAAGGGAATCTTGATGTTGAAAAGATGAACGAGGCTGCACAAAATTTCGTTGGTAAACACGATTTCACATCGTTTTGTGCGTCAGGCTCATCGGTCGAAGATAATACAAGAACAGTTATGTCGGCGAGTGTCACAAAATTGAACGATATGATAGAGTTTCGTGTCCGAGCAGACGGATTTCTCTACAATATGGTTCGCATAATGGCAGGAACGCTTTTAGATGTCGGAACAGGCAGAAAAACTCCCGACAACATAACAAAAATAATAACAAACAAAAACCGTGGCAGCGCAGGAATAACTGCACCACCACACGGATTATTTTTAAATCACGTTTTCTATTG
>CADBMQ010000237.1 GCA_902795765.1 Oscillospiraceae bacterium
TGGACTATATGGCTGTTGCCGCAAACAGTGAAGTGAAAGAGGCAACTGACGATACAAAAATAATAGAAGAAACAAAATATGTCATCAGTAAAATGCAAGCGGGCGATCATAGCACAGATAAACTTGCTTATGCTGAAAAATTGGTTGAAGAACTTGAAACTGCGGTAAATAGTTTGTCAGATGACCTTGTGACACTTGATAAGTCGTATATTGATTATAAATCATTAAAATATATAACATTTTTCTATAATTCTCCGTCATTCTCGCAAAGAATCAACGTTAAAAAGACTGCAACAGAAGTTGGCGTGGTTTTGGTTGCAAGTTTTGCATTTTTGATGATTAAGTTAAAGAAAAAGGAGGATGACAACTGATGAAAAAGTTTGAAGTGTTAAGATATCTAAAAAATTTCAGCATTGTAATCCTTCTTGTTGCATTTGCAGGAACTTCTGCAATTTATTTCTATGCTCAAAATCATCAGTCATATACGGCGTCGGCAGTAATTCAGTACACAAATAGCGCTGTATCGAGCGGTCTTACTCCGGCTGGTACAAAGCTTGATGTAAATGAAATGTATTCTTCTCCTGTTATTTCACAGGCGATGGAGTTGCTTGGAAGCGAAGGACCTCTTAATATTATTCGTTCACGTTGTAGTGTTGAGGAAATCATTCCCGAAGATCAAAAGAAGCTTAATGAAGCACTTTTAAATAAGGGCGAAGAAACAACATATTTTCCAGATACATATAAAATAACATTGGTTGTTGACGGTCAGTATGGACAAGCTTATGCTCGAAATGCACTCGATGCAATATTGCAAAGTTATTGTACGTATTATACTGAAAACTATGTTGAAGAGAAGCTGTCGCTCAATCCATGCAAAGGACTTATTGATAATGGATATGAGTATCATCAGTGCATTTGTATGCTTGAAGACGATACCGAAGATATGTTAAGTTTTCTTAGAAAGAAAAAGGAAACATATCCGGATTTTCGTTCATCAAAAACCGGTTATAGTTTCTCAGATTTGTTGATATATACAGACAGTTTAAAGATTATACAACATCTGAATTGTATTGCAAAGTCTTGAATGGTCCTCAAATTAAAGACGGAAAGATTTTAAGAGAGTATCGTCTCAATCAGATTGCCGAATCTAACCAAAGAGAAGTAAACAATACAGAAAAAAGAGAGCTTATAGACCATCTTATTCAAAACTTTGTTGAAGGAAACAGAGGAATAATGGGTGGTACTGTTACAGATGATAACGAGTATGTTGAAAGTATCATTAGAGATGTAGAAGAGTATGGTAGTGGCGAAAAAGCGGTTACCACATACGACAATCTTATTCTTTCGCTTGTTCAAATTGATAAAAATGTATCATCAGAACAGATTGAAAGAGCATTCTTGCAGGAAGTATCAAAAGCATTTGGCAATATAAATTCAGGTAGCAGCGGCACAAAAGAGAGCCATGAAGAGCTTGAAAAGCTCATAAATAAATATGAAAATGAATTATCAAAATATTATGAAATAGTCAATGAAACGAGCAAGGAACTTAACCTTTCGATAAGTGCCGACTATTTGAAAATGTTAAGTTCAGTTCGTGTGAATGCTGCAATAAATCAAAATTTGTATATTACGATTGCGTTTGTACTTTTCTTGATTGTCTCTCTATGTTGATAAGAAGACAAAACTTCCGAACCGAGATAGGGTTAATAAGTATATCGAAAGTCGTTCAGGAAAAGTTTTGCCTGAAAATTATGCTTGTTTCTCATTGCGATTTGAGAATCTTAATAAGATAACAAATCGTTTTGGCTATACAGTAGGCGATGGTGTCCTCAAAGACTTCTCAGATTTGGTTGGCGCAATTTTTGCTGATGAAGAATTTGTAGGATATAACGGTGTAGGCAACTATATTGCTTTTGCCGAAAATTGTAGCGATAATAAAGCGCAGGCTGTAATTTCTGTTTTGACTGATAAAGTTGACGAGTATAATGAACATAACAGCGATTATCCGATTGATTTTAATATTTCGTATTCCGTTACAAGCGAAACAGGAACTTATGAGATTAGAGATTTATTAAGATTAGCATCAAAAAATAATTTCACTAAAAATGAATCGAAAGAAGAGAAAGTGAACGAAGATGATTAAAAATCAAAGACCATACCAACTGATGTATAGCAAGACAAAATGCAATAGTATATCGTATTTTGTTGCAGTGTGTGCAAAGATTGTTGGAGTAATATGTTTTTGTATTCGTTCCTTGATTCCGTGTTCATATAAAAAGAGTTGTGATAATCCACACACTTGTGCTGAAAAAGTGTTCAAAAAACCGGAAAGCGATGCTTTCCGGTTTGAGAATATGCCAACAAAAAATAAAAATGTTGATATTTCTGTTGTTATACCGACATACAATGCCGAAAAATATATAAAAGCTTGTGTTGACAGTGTTTTAAATCAAAAAACTAAATATAATATTCAAATTATTGTTGTAAATGATAATTCTACCGATAACACAAAACAAATATTGAATCAGTATAACGGAAAAACAAATATTAAATTGATTGATTATACCGAAGGCGGAAGTGCAGCAAAATCACGAAATAAGGGTTTAACTTATGGGGAGGGCAGATATATCACTTTTTTAGATGCAGATGATTTGCTGGATGAAAATGCAATAGAGAATATGGTTAAAACAGCTGACGAGAA
This sequence comes from Oscillospiraceae bacterium, assembly GCA_902795765.1. Taxonomy (GTDB): domain Bacteria; phylum Bacillota; class Clostridia; order Oscillospirales; family Acutalibacteraceae; genus RUG14109. The sequence continues at coordinate 2,702 of CADBMQ010000237.1, forward strand.
AAACGCCGATATAGTTCAAGGTGGATGGCAGTACATATATGATGACAATTCATTGGGCAATACGCAAAATTATTTAAATATGTCGTATGACGATAGCATATATAAATTTGACTTGCCTGGTATGCCTTGGGGTAAGATATATCGCAGGGAACTGTTTGAAAATGTGCGTTTCCCGTCTAATTATACTGCGTTTAAAGATACAATTATTCATTTTTTGATTTTCAGAAAAGCGAAAAAGATTTGTTCTTTATCTGAAAAAGTTTATTTTTGGAGAAAAAACATTCAAGGAATAACATCTTCTTCTCAAAATACGCCCAAAGCATTACAAAGCTATTATGTTATGGAAGAAATGCTTTTAGAAGACAGAAGACTCGGACTTAAACATGATGACGATTTTTTATTTTGCTCAATACTTCAATTAACAAATTTTTGTTATGCTAATGTTCGTTCAGCGGACGAACAACTTCAAAAAATTGCATTCGAACTTTGTTGCGAATTGTATGACAAAGAATTAAGTACGTATTCGACAAAAAATCTCCCGTATGTTGCAAAAGCAGGAGAGAAAGCACTTAAAAAACATAGATTTGATTTATGGATTTTACAAGGAAGATTATTTGAGTTAATGAGATAAAAATACGGAGGAAACTAAATGATAAGGGTATTGCATTCAGTAAGTAATATGGATCGTGCTGGAATCGAAACGATGCTTATGAATTACTATCATCATATTGATAGAACGAAAATACAATTTGATTTTCTTGTAAATAAGCCGAAACCCGGCGACTATGATGAAGAAATTAGAGAAATGGGCGGTAATATATATTTAAGTCCGGGTCTCAATCCTATAAATTATAATAAATATATGAAATATGTGCAGAATATAGTTGATAACGATAAGTCAATAAAAATCATTCATGCTCATAATGAAGCAATGGGGGCTGTATGCGTTAAACGGTGGTAAAAAGGCAGGTATTAACGTCAGAATTGCACATGCTCACAATAGCAGACTTATTCGTGATTATAAATGGCCTCTTAAAATATTCTGTAAGCAGTTTTTGAATAAAAGTGCAACAAACATCTGGGGCTGCGGCAGAGATGCAGGTATTTATTTCTTCGGAAAAGATAATTGGAATAAAAGCGGAATGATAATGCGCAACGCTATTGAGTTGGATCGCTTTGAATTTAATGAAATCGTGAGAAATAAAATTCGGGAGGCAAATGGACTTGCCAATAAGACTGTAATTGGTCACGTAGGTAGATTTAACACACAAAAAAGTCACACAAGACTTCTTGAAATTTTTGCAGAATATGTAAAGATAAATCCAAACTCTGTCCTTGTTATGATTGGCGAGGGCGAGTTAGAAGAAGAGATGAAGAAAAAGGCAAGTGAACTTGGTATTACAGACAAAACCCTGTTTACAGGTCTTCAAAGTAATGTTCACGAGTGGTATCAAGCAATAGATTTGTTTATTATGCCATCGCTTTTTGAAGGTTTGTCTGTTGTTGGAATTGAAGCGCAGGCAACAGGTTTACCGGCTCTTTTCTCGGACGCTGTAACTGACGAAATAGTGCTATCTGATAATGCAGACAGAATATCTTTGAATGAGTCAAATAAGCAGTGGGCTAAAAAGATGGAGCGTATGCTTGCCAATGCTAAACCAAGAAATCAAGGTACACAAATTGTACGAGAAGCAGGATACGATATAGTGACAGAAAGCAAAAGAATACAAGATTTGTATCTAAAAATGTGCAACGAAGGATAA
>CADBMQ010000238.1 GCA_902795765.1 Oscillospiraceae bacterium
CAATGTTGCTTGGAGCAAAAAGTGCAGTTGGTGTTGATATCGACCCGCTCGCTGTTAAAACTGCCAAGGAAAATGCCGAAAAAAACGGCTTGAAAGAGCCTGAATATACAACAATCTGTGGCGACCTTGATGATAAAGTGAGCGATTGCTATGATGTTGTTATCGCAAATATCGTAGCAGATATAATTATTCGCCTTTGTGATAGTGTACCGCAAAGAGTAAAAAGTGGTGGACTTTTCATCTCATCAGGAATAATTGATGTTCGTGCAGACGAAACCGTATCTGCGATAGAAAACGCAGGTTTTACAATAATAGACCGCTATGAAAACGGCGGTTGGGTGTGTATAGTTGCACGCAAAAACTAATTCGGAGGGAATTAAATGCTTCAATTTGAAGAGCAAAAGCAACGACTTTCTGAGTATCGTGACGGAATGAAGGAACTTCGTGACGCACTCAACTACGATGTAACAGTAGATACAATTAAAGACCTTGAAGAGCAAGCTGCAAAGGAAGGCTTTTGGGATGATCTTGAAAACTCTCAAAAGGTGCTTAAAGAAACAAGCCGACTTAAAGATATAATCAGCAAGTATGATACCTTGAACAACGATTTCAATGACCTTTTCGACCTCATTGCAATGGCAGATGAGGAAGAAGATTTGTCGCTTTTGGAAGATGTTGTAAGTGGCGTGGATACATTTATCAAAACGTTTGAAGAAATGCGTCTTACAACACTTTTGTCGGGCGAATACGATAAAAATAACGCAATTTTGACATTCCATGCAGGTGCAGGTGGAACGGAAGCACAGGACTGGGTGCAAATGCTTTACAGAATGTATCAGCATTGGGCTGAACGTCACGGATTTAAGTGCAAGACACTTGACTTTCTCGATGGCGAAGAAGCAGGACTTAAAAGTGCTGTCGTACTTATCGAAGGTGTGAATGCCTACGGCTATTTGAAGTGTGAAACAGGTGTACACCGTCTTGTTCGTGTATCTCCGTTTGATTCATCGGGCAGAAGACACACTTCGTTTGCATCACTTGAAGTTATGCCAGAAATCAACGATGAAATCGAAATTGAAATCAGCCCCGACCAGTTGAAAGTTGATACCTATCGTTCGAGTGGCGCAGGCGGTCAGCACGTAAATAAGACCGAGTCTGCGGTTCGTATAACACATATCCCGACAGGTATCGTAGTAGCGTGTCAAAATGAGCGCTCACAACATCAAAACAGAGAAGTTGCGATGCGTATGCTTAAATCAAAGTTGGTTGAGATTAAAGAGCGTGAGCATCTTGACAAAATCGAAGATATCAAAGGTGTCCAAAAGGAAATTGCGTGGGGTTCACAAATTCGCTCCTACGTATTTATGCCATACACTCTTGCAAAGGACCATCGAACAGGCTTTGAAAACGGCAATATAAACGCAGTAATGGACGGAGATTTAGATGGCTTTATCAATGCCTACCTTAAAGCGCAGTCACAAGGCAACCTTTAACAAAAATTATCCCACCGAATAAAATAAATAAGGTGGGGTGATATAATGCGTAAGCGAAGAAAATGCAAAAATATGCGAGTGGTTTTGTTTTTACTACTCGCATTTTTAACAATAATAGCATTCGCTTGCGAAAAATATGTAATGCCAACATTAGAAATTACCGCAGCAGATGCGGCGGCAGCGAAAGTTAATATCGCAATCGCCAAAGCGGTAAATGAGATAATGGATAACGGCAAAGATAAATTCAGCGGTATAACAAATGTTGTTTACGATAAAAATAATAGCGTCAAAGCAATAGAAACTGATTCTATTAAATTAAATGCGTTGAAATCTGAACTTGAAAGTGAACTCGGAGAGAAAACTCACGAACTAACAAAAGGTAAAGTGGAAATAAGTTTTGGAACGCTTTTGGGCTATGAATACACAATCGGCACAGGCCCGAAAATATCACTTGAATTTGATATAGAAAACCTAACTCTTGGCGAGTATTCCGACAAATTCGAGAGTGCAGGAATAAACCAGACAAAATATAGCGTAATGCTGACAGTTTCAACTGATATAATTGTGCTGATACCATGGAAACCGCAGACAAAAACGGTCAAAACGGATATCGTAATAGCGCAAACAGTAATAGTCGGCAACGCACCTAACTCATATACAAATGTGAACGTGACAAAGTGAAAGGAAAGACGAAAATGAAAAAAGCAGATAAACTTCGATATGAAGAACTTTGCAAACAAATTGAATATCATAGCAACCTTTACTATAATCACGATGCACCCGAGATAGATGACTATGAGTACGATATGTTGATGCTCGAACTCAAACATCTCGAACACGAAAACCCCGAACACGTGTCTGATAAATCCCCAACTCAACACG
>CADBMQ010000239.1 GCA_902795765.1 Oscillospiraceae bacterium
ACGGAACAACCCGTATAGGTTTTGTGCAATGGGAAGGAAATGTCAAAGAAAAGAATTATAAAACCGTGTTCTGGAAAAATGGTTCGACTGGTGAGAGAGTGTACTCAACTACCGGTGATTGTAAAGCAGAACGTAAACATTATGATACACTCTCACCAAAAGCTTGGGCTGACTGTATCGGTATTATAGACGGTTGCTATGCAATTGTTTACAAATTAAATGATGGTCACTACAAATGCGGTTTTGTTCGCTACAATGGGGGTGTCTAAAATGACAAATAAATTATTTATTGAAAAAGCTATTAAATTGGTGTCGGATTATGCGGTTGAACATTTAGATGTAACTGACACAGTACCACCTTTTGATGTATTTATAGTATGGGATTGCTATATTTTGGGTAATGTCAAAGCATTATTATCTACTACGCTTATGGACGGAATGTACTATGAAGTAACCTATAACAAAGCAACAAACGAGATTTATTTTGATGCATATAAAAAATTTGAAAATCGCAAAATTGACTTGTAAATTATATCGGAGGTTAGAATGTACATAACATGGGACACTATCATTACAGCAGGGGCAGTAGCATCAGCGTTGTTGTTTTTGGGTGGTTTAATAATTAAAGTATATAAACGTACCGCCAAAGTCAAGGCATTGGAAGACGAGGTTGCAAGCATAAAAAAAGAAGACGCACTATTGTGCTTCGCTTTGTCGGCGTGTCTTGACGGATTGATGCAACTCGGCGCCAATCATACAGTACCGATCGCAAAAGAAAAGTTGGACAAGCATTTAAACCAATCAGCGCACAAAGTGGGAGGTGATGACTGATGCAAAGTAGATTAAAGTCGTGGGCATTGTGGATGTCTGTTGCAGCACTTGTAGTATTCTGTGTTAAAGAGTTTGTCGGTGCCGATATTGGAGATACAATGAACGGATTCTTGAATGTTCTTCTCCCTGTATTGGTTGGGTTTGGTATCATAAACAATCCAACTGATAAAAATAATTTTTAGAAACTTCCGCCATAAGGCGGTTTTTTCATATCACCAAGAATTTTGACCGGAATGTCGAAAAACTATCAAGCGGAGCAGAAAGAACTGCGATAACAAACTGAAACGCAAGAAAGGAATAAAAATGACAAGAGAACAAGTTTCAAACATCATCGAGGGCATCAGCGAAGAACAAATTTCCAAATTGCTCAACATCAACAGCGCCGACATTGGCAAGGCAAAAGGCGATTTTGAAAAAATGAAATCGCAGTTGACCGAGGCACAAAGCACTATCTCGGAGTTAGAAAAAAATAAAACCGATGTCGAAAAAATGCAAGAGGAAATCAACAAATACAAACAGGCTGAAGCTGATCGCCTCGAAGCTGAAAAACAAGCTAAAGTTGAAGAAGAATTGAACAAACGTTTTACTGCGGTAATTGGCGAAGCAAAATTCGTAAACGAGTTAACTAAAAACGGAATATTCAACGAATTCAAGTCCGCTCTTTCGGACGAAACAAACAAAGGCAAAGGAGATAGCGAAATTTACACTACCCTGACTAAGGACCGTGAAGATATTTTCGCAAATCCAAACAAAACAAACATCAATATGGGTGGTGCCGGTAATATTGACCCCGATAAGGTTGGCAACGACACAATCCGAAAAATAATGGGTCTTCCCGTAAATAAAGATTAAAAAGGAGTTAATAAAAAATGGCTAATCAAATTTCACTTTTCAAAAACTACATTGACCTTCTTGATGAGGTCTATCAGAATGAGTCAGCAACTGCTGACCTCACAAGCGACCCCACTCTTGTAAAAGCAGGCGCAAACGCAAATGAAATTATCATTCCTAAAATCAGCATGGACGGTCTTGCTGATTATGACCGCAACGGTGGTTATGTTTCGGGCAACGTTAATTTAACAAACGAAACCGTTAAATTCAACTATGATCGTGGCCGTAGCTTCAGCGTTGACAATATGGACAACACCGAAACTGTTGGCCTCGCATTCGGCAAACTTTCGAGCGAG
>CADBMQ010000240.1 GCA_902795765.1 Oscillospiraceae bacterium
AAGTCAGCCAAAAGAACGGACTGCCTATTACATAAAAACTATATGATCCAAGAAAGTTTACACCCAAATCGGTATAGTCGTTCCAAAAAATATCTCCCGAACGCACTGCACTATGACAAGTCATATTAAACGGAATTTGCTGTGCGTTATAGTCTCCGTAATAAAAGAAAATACCTTTTCCAGCAACAATCACCGGAACGAACATCAATGATGCCGCAAAAAGTGCCATCAAAAATGTTTTTAATATGTACTTTTCTTCTCGCTTTAAAAGCGGATTTTTGAATTTAAAAGCACTCAATGTCTTTCCTCCGTATTAGTGTAGAGTTCGCAAAATCTGCCTGAAAACGCAGGTGGCTCATCTGCAACATATAAGTGAGAAATATCTCCAAACGATGACATTCTGAAATACGCAATTCCGTCTTGTCGCTCTTCCGTACAAAGCGTTGTAACCGAAGTTGGCAAAGCTATTGTGCCTTGAAGCAAAGTGAGCGGTGGTATATTTAAAAGATGTGATAACATAATGCTTTCAACTCCAAAATGGCAAAACAACACAACTGTGTCTGCATTTGGTTTTACCGCTTTATAAAGTTTGCCGTCTCGATTATATCCGTGTTTTGAAAGCAATTCGTCAAGTCCGTTGACTACTTCATTATAACGCTTATTCAATCCATCGTGACTCACATAGCCGTCATACCAATTATCATAAGTGAAAAATTCGTCCTTTGATACGAAATCTTTTGGCATAATATCCCAACAATGATTTTTAGTTATCCCTGACGGAAGCGTCACATCACAATCGAATTCACGCATCCAATCAAAAATCTCAGCTTCCATATCAAAAGCGTCAAGACTATATTTTGCTGTATCTTTCGCTCTGCCATAAGGTGAACAATAACAGTATGTTGGATTGATTTTCTTCATTCGATCAACCAAAAGTTGAGCCTCTCGTTTTCCTTTTTCTGTTAGAGAATCTATTGAATAATCGGGATCACCATGACGAACAATTATCAGTTTCATAAATTATCACCTTAAAATTTTATTTATACAACTCGCCAAGGATTTTCCTTGCCTTCGATATGAGCCTTAATGCTTAAAAGTGAATTTTTTACCATTGAGTTGATTGCGTTTTCTGTATAGAATGCCATATGTGGTGTGACAATGACATTTGGGAACGATTTAAGTTGCGCTAAATCAGGATTATCGATTATCTCGTTACGCAAATCGTTGTAATACATATGGAATTCATGCTCGCAAACATCAAGTCCTGCGGCTGATACTTTACCTGTTTTGATTGCTTTAACAAGTGCGTGTGTATCTATCAATTCGCCTCGTGCGGTATTGATAATAACTACTCCATCTTTAATTTTAGATATGGTTTCCTCATTGATTAAATGGAAATTTTCCTCTAAAAATGGTGCGTGAAGTGTTATCATATCACTTTCTTTAAGAAGTTCATCAAAACTAACATATTTGACGATATCTTTTAAATCTTCTCTTTGATATACATCGTAAGCAATAATCTCACAGCCAAAGCCTGAAAGTCGTTTTATAACGGCTGCGCCTATTCTGCCTATGCCAACAACACCTATCTTAAAATCTCGAATTTCTTTTCCTTGTATGCCGTTGAGAGTAAAATCCTGCGCTGCTGCTCTGCGAGTTATTGCCTTGATTTTACGAATTGTCATAAGCATCATCATTATTGTGTAATCGGCTACTCCGTCAGGATCGTATGTTGCATTTCCTACCGCAATTCCATACTTTTTCGCAGCCGAAATATCTATGTGATTATATCCAATCGTGCGAGTTGAAATATATTTAACACCAAACTCTTTGAGTTGTTTTACAGAGTTTTCAGGTATTACAGTTGTGAGAATTGATATCGCATCACAACCCTTTGCGAGATCAAGATTCTCTCCATACACCGGTGCGTCTTTGCAAATCATAAGTTCAATTCCAAGTTCTTTTGAGTATTTTTCAAACCACTTCGCTTCATCAAACTCACGGTAACTATAAACTGCTACTTTCATATTTTTC
>CADBMQ010000241.1 GCA_902795765.1 Oscillospiraceae bacterium
AAAAAGAGTTTAATTGGGACCGCATTAATGAAATTATTGCTTCAGAACGGCAGAAAGCTGTCGGCTGGTTAAATAAAGCATTGCAAAATTGAATCAAAAGACCTTCTTTGACAACTTTTTACTGTAATGAATATATTATTTTTATGAATGACGAAAATATATGGGAAAAGGCGCTGAAATATACTTTATCATACATGCTATTTTAATAATAACATGTGTTGTGCCTGAGATATTTAGCTCAAAAATTGGCCCAAAGGCGAAAATTTGGGTTATGTTTTTTTGGTCTTTATTTTTTACCATATTTGCAGGCATTAGGTGGCAGAACGGTACTGACTGGTATCAGTATTTATATCATTTTCAGTATAGCAACTTTGATAATATCTTTGGCCAGTCTCGCGATGTGGGAGGGCAAGGAAATTTAGAATGGCTGTTCCTTCTTCTTAATGCAATCGTGAACAAGTTGACGGGCGAATTTTGGGTTTATAATACGCTGACTGCTGGTTTTATTCAGTTTACGCAGTTTTTTGTAATAAAAAAGTTGTGTCCATCAAGACCATTGTTGTTCTATTGTTTGCTTATGGTTAATGATGCATCGTATTTTGCTGTCCGATCGCAACTAAGTACTGGAGTTGGGTTGTGGTGCTATTATTTTTATAAGCAGTATTGCGATTATAGATGTGGCCATGATGTGAAATTGTTTAGCATAAGAGAGTTAAAAAAATACATAAAACAGAGTAGTTTGGCTCAATATTTTGTGTCCTGGTATGCAGCGTATAGCATTCATCATCAGAGTGTTGTTCTGTTGCCGATGTTCCTTGCGGGAAAAGTCAAACTTAATGCATGTGTTTATATAGTTCTTGCTGTTGTTTTGTTCGGCTCTGCTCAATTCTTGCAGCGATATGTGATTGTTTTTTCGTCGTTTCTCGGGGGTGATGTGGGCGAAAAGGCTTTGCATTATACAGAATTTGTGACTACTGGAGCAGGGGAAGGAAGAGGTATTGCCTCTATGATTGGTTTTCTTTTGTTTGCCGTTGTTTTTTTAATTGTGAGGAAGAGAGAGGGTCTTGCTAAGGATGAATGGTATAATGGAATGTTGAATTTATATCTTGTTTGGTGCACTATATATATAGTTTTTTCTGGTGCAATGGGGGATCTAGTTCGGCTTTCATATCAGTTTAACTTTGCTCGATTGTTCTTGATGGTTGCTGCTTTTGAGTGTTTTTATAGATCGAAGTATCCGATAAAAAAAGTTCTTTTATGGATGGTCTTTCTTGTTTATGTTATTAATCGGTGGAGACAGTTAGATAGTTGGTACTATTTTTATCTCGCAAATGTTCCTTATAAAACAATTTTGGGGTTATGAAAAAATACGACTTGGCATATGTTATAGACTGTGACTCTCATGGAAGTTTTCATGAAGTTATTAATCAGGGATACCTGATGATGATATCAGGTCTGTATAAAAAAGTTATCTATGTTGCAGACCAATCCGCTTGTGACAATCTAAAGAACAATTTACGGAAATGCGGTGTCGTTTTAGACAATGTAGATTTTAAACCTCAGTGTATAAAGGAAATCAAAATTAAGCCGAATAGCATTTCTGTTTTATTGTCGGCAATAAAAATTGGATATTTGAATAACAAGTTTTACAGGAAATCCATTCCGGGTGCAGATGCATTCTTCTGCAATTTCTTGCATTTCACTGCGTTGTTTAATCATTTTTTCCCGATACGAAAGAAAAACAACGCATTTTATATGTGCCATGCAGAAATGGAATTTATTGAAAGTGCAGCCAAAAGAGGCTGTTTTGCGCATGTATTCAAATGGTATTTGACATTGCTTTTCAGGGTAATGAAGATAAATAAGAAAACTAAATACATCTTGTTATCTGACGCCATGGCTGAAACATTTAAGGCAATGATATCCCCCAAAAATAGAAAGCATATTTTCGGCATGGATCACTGTTATATTCGACCAATGGACAACTCTTTGTTGAACGGTGTTAATTTCGCAGGGGTGAAAATCGGGCTCCCTGGGGCAGTAAGCCCCGAGCGGGGAATGCAAAACCTGAAAAAACTCGTTCCAATGATAACAAATTCAGGAGTCCGAATCTATGCAATAAGCACTTTGTCAGAACATATTTGTTCTGACAATTTTGAAGAGTTGAATAAAACAGGTCGTCGGCTTCCTTTTGAACAATACAATAGTTTTGTAAAA
>CADBMQ010000242.1 GCA_902795765.1 Oscillospiraceae bacterium
CAGACAGCAGATGCTTTTAATGCTGATCGTTCACTTATATCAATAGGTGGTATAGGTATTAGTGCAGGAGTTGCATCGGGATTCACAAAGGATAATAACATTTATAGGCAAAAAGATGTGTATCCAAAAGCATATAAATACAGAGATTTAAACAAAGCTTATGTTCCAACTCGTACACCAAATGTTGTTGTAATCAATCTTGGTACAAACGACTGGATGCAGCTTCGTTCTGGCCCATACGGTAAAACACCTGCAAAACCTAACGAACATAGTTATGTAGATGTAAATGGCAATCTTATAGAAACATCTGGTACGCCTCAGCAGAACTTTGATTTAGCGGTTAAGACAATTAAAGATTGTATGGCAGTATTGTTAAAACAGGTTCGTAAATATTACGGTAATGTTCCGATAGTATGGTGCTGTGGAATGATGACTTATGGCGGTTTTGCTGATACAAACAAATCAAATTTAAAAGGATTGTTAAATCAGGCAATCAGCGAAAACAACCTTTCCAATATATATTGGCTTGATTTGCAGTGGTGTAAAGCAAATGGTAACTATGGTATGGATGTAGGTGGAGCAGACCACCCATTCTATACAAGTCATGTAAAGAATGCACAAATTCTTACAAAATACATTCAGTCACAGGGTTGGATGGGAACAACGCCTACTGCTCCTACAACACCGAAGCCAACTCAGTCACAGTCAACAACAGCACAGACAACACAGGGTACAACAATCAAAACGACAACAGCATCAACAACACAGCCGACAACACAGGCACCTGTTACATCAGACACCTATATGCCTTCGACAAGCTGGTCAAATGTAAGATCAGGTACAATTAGCTTTGACAGCAAGGGAATAAATGTAAATTCAGATGCAAGTGCGGTTGAATATACATTGTACGATTATATTTATCATAGCAAGAGTGTAACAGCACCTGCTAATTCAGATGCAATTAGATTTACACTTACTCTCAACTCGGTTGGTAATAAAACTACACCTCTTGAAGTTTATATGGGCGGTTCAAACGAGAGAATTGGTAAATACTCTGGTGCATTTGTAAGCCTTGGTACAGGAGAGCAGGCAGTAGGTAAGTCGGTAACTTATACCGTTAAGTTGTCAGATTTCGCTGGTGGAGCAAACAGCTCTGAAAAGAGACCACTCACAACAGAGCAGCTGTCTAATGTTAATTTTGTAAATAGCTCATCTGTTGAAACAACAACTGCTACAACAGTTACTACTACAAAAGCTACAACAGCCACAACATCTTCACCTGAAATTAAAAAAAGGCGATGTTAATGGTGATGGCGTTGTAAATGCACTCGACTTGCAAATACTTCTTGGAAAAGTTACAGCAGGTAAAAGCGATGCTGATAGTGCAAGTGATATGAACAACGATGGTAAAGTTGATATCTTTGATGTGAAAATATTGCTTAACAAAATTTTGTAATAGCACAAAAGTAAAGGACACTCGAAAGAGTGTCCTTTTTGTACAAATACTACTTAATTTTATAGTTGCCGTAAAACTTAAACTGTGGAAGCTCATCATGAAGCCCACAAAGCAAACCGAGCGTTTTCTCGTCAGATACATTTCCAAAAAAATCGAGATAAAAAACATATTCAAAAGGAGAGCTTTTTAAAGGTCGTGATTCGATTTTAGTCATATTAAGACCCATAGCGGCAAATCTTGAAAGCACGCAATATAGAGCACCAGAAGTATCTTTTGACAATGAAAATGAAATGCTAATTTTGTCCGCATCGTCATTTATAGATAATGTGTTAGATATTGCAACAAAGCGAGTGGAGTTAAGCTTGCTCGATTGAATATCACGGTCAAAAATTTCAAGGTTATTTGCTTTTGCAGCACTTTCAGAAGCAATGGCACAAATAGAGCTGTCACCATTTTCGGCAACAAATTTAGCTGCAAGAGCAGTGTTGGAATATATTATTGGAGATAGTTGTTTTTCCTTTATATAGTCGGCACATTGAAGCAAAGCTTGCTCATGTGAGTAAACAGTCTTAACTTTATCGGCAGCATTTGGCATACCCATAAGACAATGGCTGACAGGAATTGTGATAGCATCCGTAATATACATATCAAATTCCGAAAGACTATCATAATTCTCGACAACTGAACCTGCATAAGAATTTTCAATCGGGATTATGCCTCTATCAAACTCTCCCGATTTAACACGAGCAAAAATTTCACTAAAATTATCAGTATATTCAAGTTTCGCATTAGGAAATAATGTTTCTGCCGCAATACTTGAATATGCTCCTTGCATTCCTGCGCAAATTATTTTGCTAACAGGAGTTTTTTTTGAATGTGCTGATGAAATGAACTTACGATATTCACTATCTTGATAAACGATAGGGTACTGTTGAGCCTTGCTTATATCCATAATTGCACTGTAAAGTGTATGTAATTCGGTTGAAAGTGAAGGAGATTTATCACAAATTCGCTCCAAAACTTCGTGCTCACGCTTTGGATTAAGCACAGGTAGTCCGTTCGATACTTTGAAGTTTGCAACATCAACCGAACATTCCATACGTTCAGTAATAAGTTTTACTATTTGATCATCAAGTTCGTTAATCTTATTTCTGATTTCTGAAAGTTCCATTTTATCCTCCAAACACACCATTTTTAGATAATTCATCGATTATGGCAAGTGCAGTCGCTGACTCTACACATACTACCGCACGAGGCACAACGCATGGGTCGTGTCTGCCTTTTATTTTAAGTTTTGTATCTTTCATTGAATTGAGTTCAACAGAATCTTGTTCAAGAGCGATAGAAGGAGTAGGTTTAAACGCAGTAGTGAAAACTAACGGCATACCATTAGTCATACCGCCGACAATACCACCACAATTATTTGTTTTAGTCTTAACATTTCCGTTATCAATGAAATAATCATCATTATTTTCGCTGCCAAAAATATCTGCACTTTCAAATCCACGACCAAACTCAATACCTTTAACAGCAGGTATGCCGAAGATATAAGTTGCAATTTTTCCGTCAATGCCATCAAACAATGGTCCACCAACTCCAACGGGCAATCCTGTTATGACGGTTTCAACTCTACCACCAACGCTATCTCCTTTTTTGCGACAATCTGCCATAATATCAAGCATTTCTTGTTTTGCAGAATCACTAATAACAGCGAACGGCTGTTTGCTCAATTCACACATAATATCTTCATTAGGTGTTGTTTCATCAAATGTCTCATCAACAACATTGCCGAGTGACTTTACATGTGCAGCAATTTTGATATTGTGCTTTTCAAGAATTTGACGAGCGACAGCACCTGCAAAAACGAGTGGAGCAGTAAGTCTTCCTGAAAAATGACCA
>CADBMQ010000243.1 GCA_902795765.1 Oscillospiraceae bacterium
ATGGGATTGCTACGATTGTGAGATTGATTTGGATATGGACGACCGAGAGCGAATGAGTTTCGACTCCAATTTTAATTGTCCCTATTACCGATTTTACGATGAGTATCGAATTGTTAGAAAACAAAATTAAAGAAAAAATCCACGCATATAGCGTGGATTTTTTGTTTGAATCATTTAATTAATGATAATATGAAGATATTTATTAAATTATATGTGACCTATATCGTGGTTTACATTGTCGGTCATATCGGTGTTTTCATCAGGAACGAGAGCGTCATCAAAGTGAATCATAACATTTGCCTTTTCGAGTCTGCTCTGCAACTCATTGATGTTTACATCCCAAATAGCTTTGCCGTCATCAGTAGCCATCGCAGCGACCTCTCCGGCAGCCTGACCTGTGATTATAGCAGGTGGAATAACACGCAAACTATCCCAACCATAGCCTTCTGCCGCAGCGCTTCTACCTGCTGTGATGATATTCTCACACTTGCGATTATACATACATCTGAGTGGCACTTCAAACAGAGCGTCAGGGTGGTCGAAGTCGCAAATCGCACCAATCGAGTCGTCAAAATGCTTGTAAATGTCTTCTTCTTTGAAGGTGTATTCGCCGTCAATGTGACGAGTTGTTCTGAATTGAGGCATACTCGGAAGAACAGTAATATCACGGCTGAATCTGTCTTCGTCTTTGAGCTTATCGAGCATAACACGCTGATTGCGAATGATGTAATCGGTAACATCTTCGCTTGTAACACCTGCCCAAGTTGGCACATCTGCGGGTTGATTTGTACCGTAAAGACTGATTGTACCGCCGTGTGTGTGATAAGTTGCATAGTGAATATCGTTGTTTTGAACAGCCTTTTTGATGCTTCTCATATCAGTACGATAGCCAACATAAGTGAAGTAGTTTTTGCCGAGAACAGTTGGAATACCTGCACGTTCAAGTACATCAGCATCGCCTGTTGTGTCAACAACGAAGTCTGTCGGATAGTAATATCTACCGCCTTTTGTCTGCACAATCAAGCCTTCGCAACGATTACCATTCATAACAACATCAGATACAATGCTATCAAGCAAAAGGTCGATACACTCGGCTTCGAGCATTTCGGTCAATGTGAGAGCGAAAACAGCGGGAGAAAATGTTGTTGCATATCGGTCACAACGCTTACCGTCATAACTCTTGATAACTCCGTTTTCATCAACATCTTTCCAAATTTCGGGAATAGTATCGTATCCGTAGCGGATAGACTCTTCCATCAATTCGTCGCACATACCTTTAATAATCTGTACACCACGTCCGTTGCACATAGGCACGAACATATTGATAAGACCTGTTGTGGCAAGTCCACCAAGATGGAGAGTCTTTTCAAGCAAAAGCACAGATTTGCCTGAACGCTTTGCAGAAAGAGCAGCAGCGATACCTGCAACACCTGCACCTGCAACTATGACGTCATACTTCGGTCTAACGGGGATTTCTTCAGTGAATTTCATCGAAAGCACCTCTTATTTTTCAAAAATATATTTTTCAGCGGGTTGGAAAATATGGTAAGCCTGATAACCGCCGTTTAACTCAACACATTCGGAGAAGTAAGCGGCAGAAACACCGTTACAAGCATACAAATCAAAATGAAGCGGAACGAGAAGAGAAGCGTCTGCCAAACGAGCAAGTTCAACTGCCTCTTCGCCTGTCATATTTCCGACAATGTCACGAGCGAGTTTAAAATAGCTTCTGCCGTTTACAGGGAGCATTGCAATATCAACCTTGCCGAGTTTCTCAACAAGTCCGTCATAGATGCAGCAGTCACCTGCGTGATACAAAGTTGTCTCGCCGAGAGTCAATTTATATCCCATCTCACGATAGTTGCCGTTTTCGTCAGCATTAAGTTGCTCGTGAGCCGATGCGATAGGCATAACACTAACACCGTCAAGTTCGATAGCCTTTCCGTCAAAAGCCGGGATAATGTCATCTGCATTGATGCCGTAGGATTTAATTGTGTCAACAATCGGAGCGGGCACAATGTACTTTGCCTTGTTGTTTACCTTTGCAATAGCCGAAAGGGTGTCGGGGTCTGCGTGGTCATAGTGATCGTGTGAGCAGAAAACATAGTCAATAAAATCGAGCTCGCTCGGATCAATCGGAGCAGGGTATTTTCTTACCCAATGAACTTGCTCGGAACAGCAGTTGCGATCAACATAGTCCGAAAGATATCCGTCAAGCAAAATATACTTTTCATTATATTTAATAATAAAGCCCTCTTGACCAAGATAAAACAAAGCAACCTGTTTTGAGGTGGGATTTGACGATAAAATCTTATTTTTCATAAAAATTTCAACTCCTGAAAAAATATTTTTAAATTTCCTATTGACAATTTTATCACTTTATGATATTATTGTCAATAGAGAGAGGAACATTTTTTCACGGAGAAATAAAATAAAATTTCAAAGAGGTTAAAAAATGAAAGAGTACATCAATCAGCATTATATGAAATGCCTTAATGCGGCACTTGTTTTCAGACTTGTCCGTGACAATGAGCGAATGACGAGAAAACAAATTCAAGCTCGAACCAATTTCAGTTGGGGAGCGGTTTCAAATATCACATCTCGCTTGATTGAAAGTGGATATATTAAGGAAGAAACAAGAGTAGCAGGTACAACGGCAGGAAGAA
>CADBMQ010000244.1 GCA_902795765.1 Oscillospiraceae bacterium
ATGTATTCTTTTGTTGCTTGTGAATTAACTTGTATTGTTTTAACAGTCGGAGATGCAAACGCTGTTTGCGATACAATTATTGATGTTGCAAATACTGTCAGCATAAAAATGAATATTATTACTTTTTGCTTTTGGTTCATTCAAATCATTCCCTTGCAATTCTACTCTTTGAATATTTTGAGCAGAAAAAATAATAATATTACTGTAATTTTACAAATAAATTCGGAGATGACTTTTATTTGATAACCTGTGCTATGAATTGTGAGCATCAAGTTGACGGACTTTGTACACTATCGACTGTTAGTGCAGTTGAAACTGTTTGCACCGAATGTGCCTACTACAAAGCAAAAAACCGCAAGGATAATCCTTGCGGTAATGAATTATTGAACACTCGCTTCGTAGGCTTTGCGGATGGTTCGAACTCCGATGACATCTATTGATGACTTTAATTTATCGGATAAGTCCTTGACATTATGTATAGGTATTATACAATGCTCAAATCCGAGTCTTGCCGCCTCTGCAACCCTTTGTGCGGCGTTGGTTACTGCTCTGACTTCTCCTGCAAGTCCGAGTTCGCCAAACACAACGGTTTTTTCGTTTATTACCTGGTCTTTAAGACTAGAAATAAGTGCGACTGCCGTTGGTAAATCGGCTGCCGGTTCGTCAAGTCTCAAACCACCTGCGACATTAACATAAGCATCTGCACCTGAAAAAACGTAGCCACCTCGTTTTTCAAGTACGGCTAAAATTAGTCGCATTCTGTTGTAGTCAAAGCCGTTTGAGGTTCGTGACGGATTGCCAAATCCACTTCCTGCGACAAGACCTTGTACTTCGGCAAGTATCGGTCGAGAACCTTCCATAACACACCCAACACAAGTGCCCGGAACATTTTTAGGTCTGCCACTAATCAGCATACCCGATGGATTTTCAATCTGCGACATACCCGAGTCTTTCATATCGAACATACCTATTTCATTTGTTGAGCCAAATCGGTTCTTTACTGCTCTTAAAATACGGCAAGAAAGGCTCTTTTCGCCCTCGAAATACAACACTGCGTCAACGATATGTTCGAGTACTTTTGGCCCTGCGATTGCACCGTCTTTATTAACGTGTCCGACTATGATTATCGGAATTTCAAGACTTTTTGCGGTACGCAGGAACATATTTGTACATTCTCTGACCTGAGTTAGACTGCCGGGGACTGAACTGATTTCGTTTATACTCATCGTTTGTATTGAGTCGATTATAACAAGATCGGGACGATGTGTTTCGATATAGGTATTGACTGCTTCTGCATTGTTTCCTGTCATAATTGAAAGGCGGTCGGAATGCACTCCAAGTCGGTCTGCACGAAGTTTTATCTGTCTTGCAGACTCTTCTCCCGATACGTATAAAACATCATGTTCTTTACTTAAATGCTCACAAATTTGCAAAAGAATAGTCGATTTACCAATACCCGGATCACCCGACAAAAGCACAAGCGAACCTTTGACGATACCACCGCCAAGCACTCTATCGAGTTCGGTCATTCCTGTTTTATAGCGACATTCCTCGGCGGTATCAATCTCACCAATCGGCTTTGCCGTGACACCTATTGCGACACTTTGAGATGGTTTTGCAGTAGTAGGTTGAGAGAGTTGCTCTTCAAATGTGTTATACTCACCACAATCGGGGCATCTGCCCGACCATCGAACGCTTGTTGCTCCACACTCGGAGCAGACATAAATTACCTTTGATTTAGCCATTTAGACTTATCCTTTCCCGTTAAAGCCGTCATCTGCGACAACTCCACAAACAACTGCCATACATAGTTTTTTCTGGTATTCCCTATCCTTTAACATTTGGAGTTCATCGGCATTTGAAACAAATCCGCACTCCACCATAATAATCGGCTTTTCACAGTGATATAGCAAATATATGCTTTTATCACTCTTTTTCACTTCTCTTGTGTTTTCGGGTTGTAACAACGTTTTTACACTATTTTGAACTGAAACGGCAAGTGATTTTGACTTTTCACACTTTCCACCATAAAACACTTGTGTGCCTCGATATTTGGACTGCTCGTACTTATTTTGATGAAAGCTTACAAGTGCAAATGCGTCACTTTCATTTATCATTTTTAGTCGATTATGAATATCGCTTACTTTTTTCTGCCGTATTGTTTCGGCATAAGAGTTGTGAATTGAACGGTCGTCCGTTCGTGTTGTGACTACATTATAACCTAAAATTTTGAATAAATCAACCGCAATAAGTGAGAATTGAAGGTTTATATCTTTTTCGAGTGTACCGTCTAATGCAACTGCTCCGCCGTCAACTCCACCATGTCCTGCATCTATCACTATTTTGTTTTGCGTATTTTCTGCAAACGCATTTATCGGCATTAAACAAAAGCATAGTAAAATCACAAAACCGATTACACGCTTCAAAAAAGCCCACCTCCATACATATAATCGTATGATAGGTGGACTTATAAAATGCTATTCTTCTGCGACTTCTACAATTATTGATTTAAGTTCGTCTATTCCCTCACCTGTTTGCGATGATGCAACCACAATATGAGGTACACCTTCAAGAAAGTCGAGTTCTTTTTCGATTGAATCAAGTCTTTTTTGACGCTCTGTTTTATTTAGTTTATCGCTTTTTGTCATCACGACAATAAATGGAAGTTCGATTGACGCAAGAAAATTAAGCATATCGCAATCGAGTTTTGTTGGAGAATGTCGCATATCAAGAAGTTGAACTACAAGTGCAATATTGCGATTATCCGAAAAGTATCTATCCATCAATTTACCCCAACGCTGTTTTTCCGATGCGGATACTTTCGCATAGCCATAGCCCGGCAAGTCAACAAGTCTCGCTTCTCCCATATTATAAAAATTCACTGTTGCGGTTTTGCCTGGTGTTGAACTCACTTTGGCGAGTGCTTTTCGATTGAAAATTTTGTTTATAAGCGATGATTTTCCAACATTTGATTTACCTGCGAAAACTATTTCAGGCAAGTCCGAGTTTGGCAACTGACCTGCTGTTCCAAATGCCGCTTCAAAAAAGGCATTTTCAAATTTCATCTTTCACACGTCCTTTCTGCTTAAAAACGCACGGATAAACCGTGCGTTTTATTATTCCGCTATCTGTTCGGGTTCAGGAATTTTATGCGTAATTTTCGGCGATTTTTCACCTTTTACGCACTCTTTTGTGATTGTAACACTTTTAACTGTTTCGTCAGATGGAATGTCAAACATTACATCTTGCAACAACTCTTCAAAAATGCCACGCAATCCTCTTGCACCTGTTTTACGCTCAATCGTCATTTTTGCGATTTCTTTGAGTGCATCAGGTTTGAAACGCAACTTAACCCCATCCATATCAAACAGTCTTTCGTACTGCTTTACAATGGCATTTTTAGGTTCAGTCATTATTCTAACTAAATCATCTTCGCCCAAATCATTGAGTGAAGTTATTACAGGTAATCTGCCGATTAGTTCTGGAATTAAGCCAAATTTTACCAAATCTTGACTTGTAACTTGATGCAATAGTTCGTCTTCTTTCTCTTTTTCGTATTTGAGTTCCGAACCAAAGCCAAGTGCAGCATTTTTATTGACACG
>CADBMQ010000245.1 GCA_902795765.1 Oscillospiraceae bacterium
GACGAATACAAAACATAGTTAACTGTCTTTATTGCTTGTGTATTAAATACTGTTGAATTGTTATATTTTACATTGATTGTTTTTCCACTGGTTATTGATGTTTTACTCGTGATATATGGTTGACTGTTTTGAGGTGTTGTTATCATTCTTGATGAACCTGCAGCAAAAACGGTTGCACCTTTTATTGTAAGTGCTCCATCAGAGTCTAAGGGCTCATTGTCGCCCCCTGACTGCTGTCCCCATACGATTATGTTACCACCCGATAATGTAAGAGAGCCGTTGGAATCGAGTCCATCACCTGTGGCATTCACATAGATATTTCCACCATAGATGTTTAGACTATAACTTGATGTGTTTCCACTCGGTGGATTGCCTGCACCAGGTCTTGACCAACCGTGTCCACCACCAGGATTAAAGCCACCTCCACCCGATGAATCTGCTCCACCCGCTGCATTTATTCCATCATCTGACGTTATCATACTGATATTGCCAGATGAAATATTGACTGTACCCGCTTCGAGTCCTTCGTAGGAATTTATAACAATGATATTTATATTTTCGTTGTTATCCCCTTTTATTCCAATGTCAAGCGTTGTACTTGCATGGATACCATCGTCACCTGTTTTTATTTCAAATGTGCCGCCTTTTATGTCAACAAATGCGTCCGAGTGGATTGCATCATCTGCACAATTCAACTTGAATGTACCACCAGAAATCACAATGTTATTTGTTGATTTGTCTGTGCTGTCTGTATCGGCTGACGCCTTTATTCCTTTGCAACTCATTGTCTTTGAATTGAAAGTTTTATCGTTGTAGCCACCAAGTGTTGTTATATCGAATTCGCCACCCGAGATAACAATATCTTGCATTGATTGGATAGCATCAAGTCCCGATTTGATTGTGATTTTACCATTTTCAATATTGATTTTACCCAATTTACCCAATTCTTCGTCTACCGAATCCGGATCTGTACGGATACCGTCTTCTAAGGCATTCACATTTAGTGTACCAGACTGAATATTAAGCAAATTATCGCAAGAAATTCCATGTTTCGCACTTTGAATATTGAGTGTGAGATCTTTTATTGTTAAATTACCGAACTCGCCAACTTTTATGGCATTTTTACTTTTACAATCCAAATTTAATATTCCACTACCACACAATGTTATGTCCGAATGGGATTTGCCTTTAATTACGGCTGATTCTGCATAAGATGCATTTGTGCCATTACCACCACTCGCAGTATCCCCATAAATGTCAGAATTATTAAGTGTTGCATCTGTCAATGTGTTTGTGTAACCTGAAAGACAGTTCACATACACTTTTGCAGTTGAGTCCTTCTTAACTGTTATTGGAGACGTGAATGAAGATTTTAAATTCAAACCTTCAAGCAACAGATTACTATCGCCCGTAGCCTCCTTTTTAACGGTTATAGTCATATCATCGCTACTGCCGTAAAATGCAAATGTTCCGCCCTTCTTTTTTATGCCAACATTCAGCGAATAATTATCAGCGTTTTGATATACTTGATTTCCCTGCTCATCTGTTGTGTAATCGGGAACAATTTCCTCGTCATTTTTATTTATGCCTGTAATTTCATATGTTGTATCCTTGCCGTTTATAACAGTGAGTGTATTATCGTTGAAATAAAATGTAGTATATCCTACAGGTATTTGCACAAGTTTTTGCGTATTGCCACAGTATAACATCAGATCAACAACTCCAACCGCTCCCGATTTAGCAGTTACAACCACTTGATTTTGGCTTGTTTCGACTGTGGCAAGTGACTGATCGGATACAGTCGCCGAAACTGTTTGATTTGCTTTTATGATTGCACCTTTATTACCGTTTGGCTCTACCGAATATTCAAGACTGATATTCGACGCTTTAACAGGTACAAGCATTGAAATTATAATGCCTAATATAAGCATTATGAGAATGGGGAATCTTCGCTTTTTCATTTAAAACATCCTTTCAGATAACACAAAACACAGACGCAATGCGTCTGTGCCCCTTCTCTGCTTTAATTATATACGAAATTCACTTTTTATGTCAAGATTTAATTATACGGCAATTTCAACAAATTTTTAGGTCATTTTTTGATTATTTCACACAGTAAAAATTTGCTTTTCGTTGACTTTATTTATCCATAATGCTATTATATCTAATGTATATATAATAGCACTTTGGAGGATGTTAAAATGAACTCTATTAAACCAGGTTTAGAATGGCTTGATACAAATGGTTGTCCCATTCAAGCACACGCAGGTCAATTGTTTATAGAAGACGGCGTTTACTACTGGTATGGTGAGGATAAGAGCAATATGACTGTTGATGTTTACGGCGAGCCGTATCACAATGGTGTTCGCTGCTACTCTTCTACCGACCTTTATAATTGGAAGGACGAAGGTACTATTCTTGCTCCGTCTGATGACGAAAATAGTCCGCTCCATTCTTATAGAGTTGTTGATAGACCACACATTATCTACAATGAAAAAACTAAAAAATACGTTATGTGGATTAAGTTTGCAGGCGAAAAAGAAAACTTGCGTAACTGGAAAAATCAAAGAGCAGGTGTTTTGGTTGCTGATAAGTTGCTCGATCCATACACTTTGGTTAAAGATTTCTTGCCAAATGGTATGCACATGGGAGATTTTGACTTTGTTAAAGACGGAGATAAGATGTTTATTTCAGTCACATTGTCAACAATCCGTCTGACGTTGCTTGTATGCAGTTGACTGACGATTATCTCGATGTTTTGCCCGAATACTCACTTCATTTCAAGTATGATGCTCCACCTGCGACAAGAGAATCGCCTTCTGCGTTTATTCGTGATGGCAAACACTATCTCATCACATCAGGTTGCACAGGTTACCACCCAAATCCGTCTATGATTGCAGTTGCTGACAAAGGCGATGGCCCTTGGACTGAACTTGGCGGTGTTTGTATTGGCGATGATACTAAATCGACTTTCCACTCGCAGGTTTCTTGTGTATTTAAGCACCCGAAAAAGGAAAATCTCTATATCGCAATGGCAGACCGTTGGTTGTCTGATCTTGATTTGTCGAAACTTCCTTGGATTACCGAAGGTTACCGAATTTTGCAATCGAAAGATGCAGTTGAAACCGATTTAACCTGGCAAGATGTTTGGCAATATTCAAAGCGCAATATCAGCAAGGCTACATACGTATGGCTTCCTATTGAGTTTGATGAAAATGGTGTTGGTCACATTCGTTGGTATGACGAATGGAAAATTGAGGATTTTGACTAAGTAGGAGACGTTTGTAATGGGTTTTAGTTTAATGGGACTTTTGCTCCTATCTATCGCCGTTGTTTGCGGTGTGGCAAAAGGCTACTGCGGTCGTACTACGGGTAATTATGCGAAAACTATTCCCGACTCGGCGAAAGTTAGTCTTTTCCGTATGATGTTTTGTGCGATAATCGGTTTTTGCATCGCATTTATTTCAGTTGGTTTTGAAAACATTGTCGGTATTAGCACTCCGTCTTTGCTTACGGCTATGGGAGCAGGTGTGTCGATGGCAATGTTTATCATTGTTTGGCTTATATGCGTTCGAAAAAATGCGTATATGCTCGTTAGTGTATTCACTAATGTCGGCGTGCTTGTTCCGTTTTTTCTGTGTGCTATCTTTTTTGGCGACACTATTTCAATCAAGCAGTACATCGGTGTTGCCGTTATCATTGTTGCTGTAATCATTATGTTCGGCTACAATCAATCGCTTAAAGGTGTTAAGGTTACTGTCGGTTCTGTATTTTTACTTGTTTTCTGCGGTTTCCTTAATGGTATGAACGAGTTTTTGAATGCAAAAGTGTTTACCAACCTTAAAGTGAAAACCGACAATAGTGTTGCTTTTCAGTTTTGGCTGTATCTTTCGGCGTTTGTTGTTCTTGCGCTCTATCTTATAGGCTACAACATTTTTATAAAAAGAACACCTGAACAAAAGGCAGATGCTATGAAAATGAGCGGTAAGCTATTCTTACTGATTGTTGTTATTTCTTCGCTCACTTTTGTGTTTACGCTATTTAAGACACTCGCAAGCGAGCATCTCGGCTCGGTGCAATTATACACAATGAGCCTTGGCGGAGATTTATTCCTATCCAATTTGATGGCTGCTGTGATACTTCACGAAAAGCCGACTGTAAAGTCGATTGTTGGTATTGTGCTTACGTTCTCGGCGATGTTGCTTATCAATCTATAAATTAAAATCCCAACCTTGATTGGTTGGAATTTTTTGTTTTATTTCAGCATTTCAATTAGTTCCGACTCTGTTAGAATTGCTATTCCAAGTGACTGCGCTTTTGTGAGTTTACTGCCTGCTGACTCGCCCGCTACTACATAGTCGGTTTTTTTCGATACTGACGACGAGAGCTTTCCGCCGTTTTGCTCAATTAAATCGCCCGCTTCCTTGCGTGTCATAGTCGGCAATGTGCCTGTTAAGACAAAAGTTTTGCCGTCAAATATATTGCTTGATGCAGTCGATGTACTTTGCATATTGTCTCCGCTTTGTTTTAATGCGGTTATCATTTCAACCGTCTGAGGCATTTTCAAGTAGTTGCAAAGGCTTTGTGCCATTACTTCGCCAATGCCATCGATTTGGCAGATTTCTTCAACTGATTTGGACGAGATTTCATCAAGATTTTGATAGTTCTTTTCGAGCAACTTTGCTGCTTTCACACCAATCAATCTTATTCCAAAGCCAAAAATCAATCGATACAATTCGTTCGATTTAGACTTTTCAATAGCGTTCATAAGGTTGTCCGCTGATTTATCACCAAATTTATCGAGCGAGAGCAAGTCATCACGAGTTAACAAATATATATCTTCGATTTTGCGAAGCGAACCCGATTGAACGAGTTTTTCAACGACTGCTTCGCCAAGTCCTTCGATATCCATTGCGTCACGAGATGCAAAGTGAGTTAAGTTGCGAATAAGTTGCGCAGGACACTCGGGATTGACACAACGGATTGCGGCTTCATCTGCCTCACGAACAACATCTGCGCCACACGATGGGCATTTATCGGGCATTTTAAATGTTTCGGAATTATGCTTTGCTACCTTGACAACTTCCGGAATGATTTCGCCTGCTTTACGAATTACCGCAATATCTCCTATGCCGATTTTAAGACGATTTATATTGTCTTCGTTGTGAAGAACTGCACGAGAAACTGACGTTCCTGCGAGTGTTACAGGCTCGAAAACGGCAGTCGGAGTCAAGACGCCTGTCCTGCCTACCGAAACTTCGATGTCAAGCAGTTTTGTTTCCTTTTCTTCGGGTGGGTATTTGAATGCGACTGCCCATTTAGGGCATTTCTCTGTCGAACCCATTATCTCTCTTTTTGAAAGCGAATCAACCTTAATTACTGCGCCATCGATATCAAATTCAAGTGAGCCACGCAATGTGCCGATGCGGTTTACCTCTTCAACTGCTTCGTCTATTGTGTTGCTTTTTTTATAAAATGGAAGAACATTGAAGCCTTGTGATTTTAGCCAATCAAGTGTTTCAATATGCGACTCAAATGATTTGTCTGTTACAAGCTGAACATTGAAAACAAACACATCAAGACCACGCTCGCTTGCGATTTTCGGATTTTTTTGGCGCAAAGAACCTGCCGCCGCATTTCGAGGGTTTTTAGGCAATTTACCGCCATTTTCGAGTTGCTCATTAAACAGACGCTCAAAACTCTTATGAGGCATATATGCCTCGGCTCTAACTTCAAGTCTGCTTGGTGCGTTTTCCAATTTTTTCGGAACAGAACGGATTGCATAGAGATTGGCGGTTATATCCTCGCCCGACTGACCGTCGCCACGAGTTGAACCACGAGTGAAAACTCCGTTTTCGTATTCAAGTGAAACAGATAATCCGTCTATTTTCGGTTCGACCGAATACACGCAATCGCCTACTGTTTCACGCACTCGGCGGTCGAAATCAAACAACTCATCTATTGAAAAAACATCCTGCAAGCTGAGCATTGGGACAGTATGAGCGACCTTTTCAAAGGTGTTCAATGCAACTCCTCCTAC
>CADBMQ010000246.1 GCA_902795765.1 Oscillospiraceae bacterium
AAGACGAGATGAAACGCATTCTCACAGCAATTGACTTCGAACTTGACGGCAACGAAATCACAGTACCGAGTTTCCGTTCCGATGTTGAACATAAGGCAGATATTGCCGAAGAAATTGCTCGTTTCTATTCTTATGAGAAAATCGAAACAACTCAGGTAAGAGGTTCTGCCGCAGCATCACTCACACCCGAGCAAAAAGCAGAAAAACTCATCTACGAAACACTTATCGCAATGGGTTATAGCGAAATACAAACATTCTCGTTTATCTCTCCGAAATTCTACGATAAAATGCTCATCTCGGCATATAGCAAATTGCGTGATTCAATCAAAATCAGCAATCCTCTCGGCGAAGATACATCAATAATGAGAACAACGGCATTGCCGTCAATGATGGAAGTGCTTTCAACTAACTACGCAAGCCGTAATATGGCAGTAAAGATGTTTGAAATTGCAAATGTTTACATCAAAAAAGATGGCAGTGAGCTTCCCGATGAGCCTAAGAAGGTTGTACTTGGTGCTTACGGTGGAGATTACGATTATTTCAATCTTAAAGGCGCAGTTGAAGAGATTTTGCGTGTTATGAACATAGGCGACTTTGACGTCGAGGCTATAACAGACGCAGACGGATTCCACCCAGGTAGATGTGCATTGTTCACAATCAACGGCGAAGAACTCGGTGTAATCGGCGAAGTACACCCAGAAGCGACTAAAAACTACGGCATCGGCGCAAAAACATACTTGGCACAACTCGACTTTGGCGTGTTGTTCAAGAATATGCAGGCAGATAAGGAATATCGTGGTATTCCGAGATTCCCGGCATCAACTCGTGACCTTGCAATGATTTGCGATGTTGACACTCCTGTTATCAGCATTGAAAAGGCAATTCGTTCGGCTTGTGGTAAACTTTGTGAAAGCGTCAATTTGTTTGATGTGTATACAGGCGCACAGGTTGAAAGCGGTAAAAAGAGCGTAGCATATAATATCGTGCTTCGTGCAGCAGACCGCACGTTGACTGACGAGGAGATCGACTCCGCAGTTAAGAAAGTGCTTAAAGCACTCGATAAAATCGGTGTAACATTAAGACAATAATATAAAGCAAAAGAGGACGGTCGATGCCGTCCTCTTTTGCTTAAAGGAAGAAATGTATGAAAGAGATATACTATATCGTATGAACTGTTTTGTAAGTGTTTGCAACTCATTTCTTATTGCACTTATATAATACCGCAAAAATATGTCCTGCAAATGAACAACGAGTGAAGAAATAAAGAAAACTTTTTGAAAAATTCGTGATTTTTTGGAAAAAACACCTTGAAAAAAAGGCAAAAATATGTTATAGTGTATTCTACAAGTGTACAACAGTACGCATACAGCGGACAATATCAATGAAAATAGGAGGAGTTTCAATGAATGATGACGACTTGCTTGTCGTTTCAAAATCAGTTCTTCCCGATACATTTTCAAAAGTGCTAATAGCAAAAAAACTAATATCGTCCGGCGAAGTAAATTCGGTTGGCAGTGCTTGTGAAAAAGCAGGGTTATCTCGTTCTGCATACTATAAATATAAAAACAGTGTGTTTGAATATACCGAAAGAGCAGGTCAGGTAGTCGCAATTCACGCATCATTGTCGGATAAAGCGGGAATACTTTCGGGATTTATGTCGGTGCTTTATGAAAGCGGAGCAAATATCCTAACAGTAAACCAGAACATTCCGATAGCGGGAAGCGCAAAAGTATCTGTATCGTTCAGAACAGACACTCTGACAAGAAGTGTATCAGAAATAATAGAAATTCTTCGAACGTTAGACGGCGTGACATCAATCGAGCGTGTAACAGGAGAATAGGGCATAGAAAGGTAGATATCGAATGATTAAAATGGCTTTAATGGGCCACGGAGTTGTAGGCTCAGGTGTGGCAGAATTGTTCTTCAAACATAAGAAGGACTACGAGAAGAAAGTTGGCGACGAACTCGACTTAAAGTACATTCTCGACTTGCGTGATTTCCCCGATTTGGAGTATTCCGATCGCTTCACAAAGGACTTCGACGATATAATCAATGACGATGAAATCAAAATCGTGGTTGAAGTTATGGGTGGAGTTGGAGCCGCATATAGTTTTGTAAAACAATGTTTGCAAAAGGGCAAAAGCGTTGCAACTTCAAATAAAGAACTCGTTGCAACTCACGGCGCAGAACTTCTTAAAATAGCAAAAGAGCAAAATGCAAACTTCTTGTTTGAAGCAAGTGTTGGTGGCGGTATTCCGATAATTCGACCGATATTCCAATGCTTGTCAGCAAATGATATACTTGAAATTGACGGCATTTTAAATGGTACTACCAACTATATCCTTACAAAGATGATAGAGGGCAACTCTTTTGAAGACGCACTCAAAACTGCTCAGGAACTTGGTTATGCCGAGCGTGACCCATCTGCTGATGTAGAGGGCGCAGACGCTTGCCGCAAAATTTGTATCCTTGCAGCACTTGCATTTGGCAAGCATGTTTATCCCGATTGGGTTCATACCGAAGGTATTACAAAAATCACACTTGACGATGTAGATTGTGCATCAAAAGCAGGTTATGTGATAAAACTTATCGGCAGAACAACAGTTTGCGGAAACGGTAGCATCACAGCCGCAGTTTATCCGGCATTTGTGCCGAAAACAAGCCAACTTTCAGGAGTTGACGATGTGTTTAACGCAATTCTCGTTCGTGGCGATGCAGTAGGCGATGCTGTGTTCTACGGCAGAGGCGCAGGCAAACTCCCGACAGCAAGTGCAGTAGTTGCAGATGTTATCGACTGTGCAAAGCATATTGAACATCGTCGCCGTCTTGATTGGGACGATTGCACAGATGCAACCTATGTTAAACCGATTAGCGAGTGCGATGCAAAAATGTTCATTCGTGCAAAAGCAGATTCAACCATTGCAGATAAAGTTAAATCCGCATTTGGTACAGAAATCTTTGCAGAAAAAGATGGTGTAGTCGCATTCTTTACCAATACTGATAAAGAGTCTGTTCTTGATGAAAAACTCGCAAACTTGGATATCGTATCGAAAATTCGTGTCCTTGATGAAATTTAATTGTTTTATTTAGTGTGTAGATAGAAAGGAAAATCGCAAATGTCATTAAAAATTGTTAAATTTGGCGGCAGTTCTCTCGCAGATGCCGAGCATTTTAGAAAAGTATATGAAATCGTAAAGGCAGAGCCCGAAAGACGCTATGTAATCCCAAGCGCACCGGGCAAAAGATTTGATGGCGATACAAAAGTCACAGATATGCTTTATTCGTGTTACGGTCTCGCAAGTGAAGGCGAACCTTTTGACGAAGAGTTCGCAGCAATCGAGAAAAGATTTACCGACATCATTGATGATTTGGGATTGGATCTCGACCTTAGCCGTGAATTCGCAAAAATCCGTTCAGCGTTCGAAAATGCCGCAGGTCGTGACTATGCCGCATCAAGAGGCGAGTATTTGAACGGCATCATCTTGGCAAACTACTTGGGCTATGACTTTGTAGATGCCGCAAAATGTGTTCGCTTCAACGAAAACGGCACATTCAATCTCGATTTCACAATCGAAAAGACCGCAGAACACCTTTCACATCATCAAACAGGTGTAATTCCGGGATTTTACGGCAAAATGCCTAACGATACAATTAAAACATTCTCTCGTGGTGGTTCGGATATAACAGGCTCACTCGTGGCACGTGCAGTAAATGCAGATCTCTATGAGAACTGGACAGATGTAAACGGCTTCCTCGTAGCCGATCCGAGAATAGTACACAATCCCGAAGGTATCGAGGAAATCACATATAAAGAGTTGCGTGAACTTTCATATATGGGTGCAACCGTACTCCATGAAGACGCAATTTTTCCCGTATCACAGGTAGGTATTCCGATCAACATTCGTAATACAAATGATCCGTCACAAGCAGGTACAATGATAGTTCGTGATGCGTCAGGCAATAAGGCAGCACATCATGTAACAGGTATCGCAGGCAAAAAAGGTTTCTCGATAATCAATGTCGAAAAGTCGCTTATGAACGGCGAAGTTGGTTTCATTCGCAGACTTTTGGAAGTAATCGAAAGCCTTGAAATTTCAATCGAGCATATACCGAGCGGTATTGATACCGTCTCGATAGTTGTTGAGCAATCAGCAGTTTTGGGAAGAGAACAGGAAATTATTGATGCAGTCACAAAAGGCGTGAACGCAAGTCACGTAACAATCGATCACGACGTTGCAGTTATTGCAGTAGTCGGCAGAGGAATGATTAGAGCGGCAGGAACAGCAGCTCGTGTGTTCAAGGCAGTAGCAGCCGAGAACATCAATCTTCGTATGATTGATCAAGGCTCAAGCGAGATTAGCATTATCATTGGTGTCGCACAAAATTCTTTTGAAGACACAATGAAATCAATCTACAACGAGTTCTTCAGAAAATAAATAAAGAAAGGATCAATAATTATGAGCAAGTTCAACAAATTAGTATGGAGTGACGAGTTCGACGGAAAAGAACTCAATCGTGACATCTGGCAGTTCGAAAAAGGATACCTTCGCAACAACGAATTGCAG
>CADBMQ010000247.1 GCA_902795765.1 Oscillospiraceae bacterium
GCAATAATTCCTGTTTGTTCACCTTTTTCTTTAACTTGCAGCCCCTTAGAAAGCATTCTCATCGCATTCAACGTCGTTATTCGTCTTAACGTAAACTTCTGTCCTGCAGTTGCATCCATAAACGACACTCTAATTCGAATAGAATCTTTTCCTAACGGTGCAGAAACTAATTTTCCAACAACCCCCTTCAATATAACCTGATTTTCTGTATTAAGAACAGAATATTCATCGTCGTTCAAAACAACAATCTTCAAATTTTTTTCAAAGAACCGCTTCGGCACATATAGTGAATCAACATCAACACGACCTTCACGATGAGTAAGCCTATCTCGCAATCCTATGGGAGTTGTTTTATAACAAAGATGTTCTGCTTCAACCACATAGTTCAGTACCATGCGACTCTTTATAAGTTCAATTTCTGCATCTGCGGGGCTCGCCAAATCCAAAACAGCACCCATTTCACCAAGAGCCTTTGTCGCTTTGCTGCTTGTTCCCTTAACATTAACTTGCAACAGAGCATCACAAGTAAATTGAGGGCGAATCCACATAGCACAAAGCAAGCCCATCAATACAGCACATAGGACAAAAATCAGCAATGTAAGCCGTTTATTCCAAAGAATAAAAATCGCATCTACAAAAGAGAGAACCTTTTCATCCTTTATCTCTTGTTTTGGCAAATTTGAAGATTCAGGCATACCCATCATTAAATCCTTTTTTATTAAATATAAATCATTTTAAAGATAAGTCATGATAAAGGCATTCATAAACTTCTAAAAAAGCATCAAATAGCGCCTCGTTCTTTAAGCAACCGATACATCATCCTAAAATCTTTACAATAAAAGATCATATTGACAACAAGAACAGAAAGTAAACTAAGTCCAAAAACCTTGAGCCCCAAAATAACAAAGGCAACATATTCATTGCAATAAAAGACAATAGAGTCACTCAAGAAAATACACAATACAATGGCAATAAAATCAACCATCATACGAATTACAAATTTCATTAGGCTCAAGCCAAGAATATTTTTTGACAGATAGACAAGCAAATACACCGTTCGATAAGCCATCGCCACACATGTTCCTATCGCTACACCTAGCAAGCCAAATTTAAAAACAAATGCTAAAGACAAAACAACATTCAAAGTTGCCTCAATTATAGCGCTATTTTGAGTTTCCTTAAAATGTCCCACAGATTGAACCACCGTATAATATGGTGTTCGCAAACAAAAAAACATACTTGCAACTAGAAAAACATAGGCAAATATAGGCAAACAATAATCAGCATCTTGTACATTCAACGTGTACAATCTCACAAATGGAATAGCCAATATGAATGCGCACGAATAAATTACAACAACAAAAAAATGTATTCCAAATTCAAACATCCTAAACAAATCATTCAATTTATCTCGTTCATTTTTAGCATACATATCTCCAATTAAAGAATAAAATCCACTTGAAGCAACGCTAACTAATGAATGCAGTCCATTTGATATCAAATTGTAGACATAATAAATCGAGACATTTTTTAAACTTGAAAAGATTGTTAAGACAACAAAATCAGAATGTTTTAAAACAAACGTAGCCACATGCTGTGCAACACCATTCCATTTTTGTTTTATCGGTTCACTAGTGTAAGACACAGAAAAATCAATATCATACAACCGGCTTGCACATAATTTCAAAAGGATTGGACGTGCCAAGAAAACTAGAGCGGCAACAACTTTTACAGATTGTAAAGAGCATCCATTTTTTATCATTACTACACTAATTACAGTACTGATAATGATTGTCACAGATGATATAAATAACGGGATATACGAACGTTGAGCTGCATTTAGTAATTGTTCATAAACAATTCCGAACAAGTACTGTGAAAAAGAGCAAAACGCTATTGCAATTATTAACACTGCAGTACTTAAAAAATCATACCCACTATCTGATATAAAGGGGAAAAGAATTATCAACAGTAATGAATACAGGACTAAAAAGCATGCTATTTTGGAAAAGAATTTTTTTGACGAAACAAGTATTTTACTCAATTCAACATTATCATTATCTGCCAA
>CADBMQ010000248.1 GCA_902795765.1 Oscillospiraceae bacterium
TATCGGTTTCAACACGCTTTAAGCCTTCGAACGTATACAAACGAGAAATTTTTACATTTCTTCTATTGCCGTCCTGCTGACACAAAACAACATTCTGTCCAGATTTCACAATGCCACGCTCAACTCTGCCGATACCAATTCTACCAACATACTCGTCATAGTCGATGTTCGAGAACAAAATTTGTGTTTTGCCGTTCGGATCGTTTTTCGGAGCAGGTACTTCGTCGATAATCATTTCGAGAAGCGGACGCAAGTCGCCCGAACGAGCATCTTTATCAAAAGAAGCATATCCCTGTCTGCCCGATGCATAGATTACAGGGAAATCAAGTTGGTCATCGTCTGCACCGAGTTCGATAAACAAATCGAGTACTTCATCGACAACTTCGTCAGGACGAGCGCCCGGACGGTCGATTTTATTAAGTACAACAATCGGCTTTTTACCAAGACCGAGCGCCTTTTTAAGTACAAATCTTGTTTGAGGCATACAACCCTCAAATGCGTCTACAAGCAAAAGAACGCTATCTACCATTAAAAGAATACGCTCAACTTCTCCGCCGAAGTCTGCGTGGCCGGGAGTGTCAACGATATTTATTTTATAATCCTTGTAATGGATAGATGTATTTTTGGCAAGAATGGTAATGCCACGCTCACGCTCGAGGTCATTCGAGTCCATAACACGCTCTGCAACCTGTTCATTTTCACGGAATGTACCGCTCTGTTTGAGCATTTCGTCTACAAGTGTTGTTTTACCGTGGTCAACGTGGGCTATTATTGCAACATTTCTCAATTTTTCAGTCTGATTCATATTTTTCTTCCTTTCAACTTAGATATTGGGGTAATTTTTTCCCACAATACCAATATATAATTATATCAAATTTCCCAGAAAATACAAGCCTTATCCGACATTTTTACAGATATTTTTATAAAAAGTGTAAAACTTGACAAACCAACACAAGATATTGTATAATGTTTTGGTAAGATTTATTAGGAGAGATTTACCCTATGGCTAAGAAAACTGCCGAATACGGCAATGACAGTATTACCCAAATTAAAGGTGCTGACCGTGTGCGTAAAAAGCCTGCGGTTATTTTTGGCTCGGACGGGCTTGAAGGTTGCGAACACTCGATTTTCGAGATTATTTCCAACTCTATTGACGAGGCTCGTGAGGGATACGGCAAAAAGATTATTGTCACTCGCTATGAGGACCGCTCAATCGAAGTTCAAGACTTCGGTCGTGGTGCGCCCGTTGACTTCAACAACCGTGAGCAGAGATACAACTGGGAATTGCTTTACTGCGAACTTTATGCGGGTGGTAAATATAACAACAATGATGCCGAGAGTTACGAGTTTTCACTCGGTACAAACGGCTTGGGACTTTGCTCGACACAGTATTCTTCGGAATATATGGACGTTGAGATTAAGCGTGACGGATTTAAGTATAGTTTGCATTTTGAAAAAGGCGAAAACATTGGTGGCCTGAAAAAAGAGCCGTATAACGGTCGTGAGACAGGTACGAAAACTCGTTGGAAACCCGACCTT
Organism: Oscillospiraceae bacterium; assembly: GCA_902795765.1. GTDB lineage: Bacteria > Bacillota > Clostridia > Oscillospirales > Acutalibacteraceae > RUG14109. Next base: position 1,540 of record CADBMQ010000248.1, read on the forward strand.
GAAGTTTTTACCGATATAAATGTTCCGCTCGACTATTACGCAGATATTCTTCGCAGACAGGCGATTGTTAATGACGGCGTTTTGTTTATCCTTCGTGACCAACACGGCTCGAAGTTTGAAACGCAGGAGTTTACCTATAAAGAAGGTATCAAGGATTATCTTACCGAATATGTTGGCGAAGACGCAATTTGCCCTGTTCAGTTTTGGCAGACCGAGCGTGAGGGACGTGACCGTGACGACAAGAAAAAGTACAAGGTTAAGATAAATGCGGCCCTCACTTTCTCGAACAAGACACAGATTAAAGAGTACTATCACAACTCTAGTTGGCTCGAACACGGAGGTGCTCCCGACAAGGCAGTTCGTTCGGCTTTCGTTTCGCAGTTTGACGCTTACATTAAGCAGAAAAACAAATATCAAAAGAACGAATCGAAAGTTACAATGAACGATATTGATGAGTGTCTTGACCTTGTTATTTCGTCTTTTTCGAGTCAGGCTTCATACGAAAACCAAACTAAAAAGTCGATTACTAACAAGTTTATTCAAGAGGCGATGACCGAGTATTTCCGTCATCAACTCGAAATTTTCTTTATCGAAAATCCTGCTTACGCAGACAAGATTGTCGACCAAGTTCTTATCAACAAGCGTTCTCGTGAGAAGAGCGAAAAGGAACGCTTGACTATTAAAAAAACTTTGCAACAGTCGAACGATATCGGTTCTCGTGTTAAAAAGTTCAACGACTGCCGTTCTCGTGACGTAAACATTCGTGAAATTTATATCGTGGAGGGTGACTCGGCTCTCGGTGCTTGTAAACAGGCTCGTGACTCTTCATTCCAGGCGATTATCCCTGTTCGTGGTAAGATTTTGAACTGTCTTAAAGCAGAATACACAAAGATTTTCAAAAACGAAATCATCGTTGATCTTATTAAGGTTCTCGGTTGTGGTGTTGAGCCTGAAACAAAGGCTAACAAGAGTTTGTCTACTTTCGATTTGAGCGCTTTGCGTTGGAACAAGATTATCATTTGTACCGATGCGGATGTTGACGGATTTCAGATTAGAACACTTATTTTGACTATGCTTTATCGTCTTACACCGACGCTTATAAATGAAGGATACGTTTATATTGCGGAAACTCCGCTTTATGAAATTGAAACCAAAGATAAGACCTATTATGCTTATGATGACAAGGAAAAAGGCGAAATCATCGAGATGATAGGCAACAAAAAGTATGACATTCAACGTTCAAAAGGTCTTGGTGAAAACCAACCCGAGATGATGAGTTTGACTACTATGAACCCTGAAACTCGCAGACTTATCAAAGTTACTGCCGAAGATGTTGAAGCTACTGCGTTTATGTTTGATACTCTGCTCGGCGACGACCTCGAAAACAGAAAGAAGTTTATCGCCGACAAGGGTAACGAATATATCGAATTTACCGATTTGAGTTAAGGAAAGGTTGTTTTATTATGGCAAGAAAAAAAGATACTGCGCCGAAAAAGAAAAAAGCGTTGCCAGACGCTTATATCGCAGGTGCGGGTACTGTTGTTGAACAACCGATAACTCGCACTTTGGAAACCAACTATATGCCGTATGCGATGAGTGTTATTCTCTCTCGTGCTATCCCCGAAATTGACGGATTTAAGCCGTCACATCGTAAACTGTTGTACACAATGTATAAGATGGGACTTTTGAACGGCAAGTTGATTAAATCTGCTAACATTGCAGGTCAGACAATGCAACTTAACCCTCACGGCGATGCCGCTATCTACGATACGATGGTGCGTTTGTCCGAGGGCTACGAGGCTCTTTTGCACCCATATGTTAAATCAAAGGGTAACTTTGGTAAGTCATATTCCCGTGATATGCAATGTGCTGCTTCCCGTTATACCGAGGCAAAACTTGCTCCGATTTCTGCCGAACTTTTTACCGATATTGACGAGGATACAGTTGATTTTGTTGACAACTATGACGCTACGAAAAAAGAGCCGACTTTATTGCCCGTTACTTTCCCGTCTGTGCTTGTCAACTTGAATAGTGGTATTGCGGTTGGTATGGCAAGTCAGATTTGCTCGTTCAATTTGAAAGAAGTTTGCGAAACCGCTATCGCTCGAATTAAAGATCCTAATGCAATTATCGCTGATACGCTTATTGCTCCCGATTTTGCGGGTGGTGGATTTTTGGTTTATGACCGTGACGAGATTGAGAAAATTTACGAAACGGGCAGAGGCGGTTTTAAAATTCGCTCGAAATATGAGTATGACAAGTCGGCTAACTGCATTGACGTTACCGAAATTCCGCCAACCACGACTAGTGAAGCAATTATCGAAAAGATTATCGACCTTATTAAGGCTAAAAAGATTACCGAAATCAACGATATTCGTGATGAAACTGACATTGACGGTTTGAAAATCACGATTGATTTGAAGCGTGGTACTGACGCAGAACGTCTTATGCAGAAACTTTATAAGATGACTCCGCTTCAAGACTCGTTCTCTTGCAACTTTAACATACTTATCGCAGGTACCCCGAAGGTTATGGGTGTTGGCGAGATTCTCGAAGAGTGGACGGCTTGGCGTACTGAATGTGTTAAGCGCAGAATTTACTTCCGTCTTAACAAGGCGAAAGATAAATTGCACCTTTTGAAAGGTTTGCAGAAGATTTTGCTCGATATTGACAAGGCTGTTCGCATCGTTCGTGAGACAGAAGAAGAGGCTGATGTTATCCCGAACTTGATGGTTGGTTTCTCAATCGACAAAATTCAAGCCGAGGCAGTTGCTGAAATTAAACTCCGTCATCTCAATCGTGAGTACATCTTAAATCGCACTCGTGAAATTGAATCGCTCGAAAATCTTATCGCTGAACTCGAGGACACTTTGTCAAGCAAACGCAAGGTGCAGAGTGTTATTGTCAACGAACTTAAAGAAGTTATTAAAAAGCACTCGCAAGAGCGTAAAACTCAAATTGTTTACACCGCTGATGAGCCTGAAATTGACATTAGCGAAGAAATTCCCGATTATGCTGTTACCTACTTTTTCAGCAAAGAAGGTTATTTCAAAAAGATTACTCCGCAGTCGCTTCGTATGAGCAACGAACAAAAGTTCAAAGAAGGCGACGAGTTGCTTGAAAAAATTGAGGGTATGAGCAGTAACAGTTTGTTGTTCTTTACCGACCAGTGCCAAGTTTACAAGGCTCACGGTCACGATTTTAGTGACACGAAAGCAAGTGTGTTTGGCTCGTTTGCGGCATCGGAACTCGGATATGACAACGGCGAAAACTCGGTTTATCTCGCAGTTACTGACGACTACTCGGGTTATATGATTTTTGTTTTCGAGAATGGTAAAGTTGCGAAAGTCGATATGAAAGCATACGAAACAAAGACCAACCGCAAAAAGTTGATTTCTGCTTATTCGGACAAGTCGCCACTTGTTGCCGCTTTCTATATTAAAGAGGATTGTGAATTGCTTATCACTTCCTCAAACGGCAGAAAGCTTTGTGTGAATACTGCACTTATTGCGTCAAAATCAACCAAAAACACGCAAGGCGTTAATGCGATGACGCAGAAAAAGAACCACTATGTTCGTGAGGTCAAGATTGCAGATACCACTCTACCGTTTATCGCTCGTTATCGTACTCGCTCACTTCCATCTCCCGGCAAGTTGCCGTCACAAGACGAAGTTGGTACACAAATGACTTTGATTTAACGCTAAAAAGCGACGGATTATCCGTCGCTTTGTTTTTTTATTAAAAGAAAAAGCCACTCTATCGAGTGGCTTTTAAGCTACATATTAGTCGCTAACAAACGGGATAAGAGCAAGATGTCTTGCACGTTTGATTGCTACTGTGAGTTCACGCTGATGGCGTGTGCATGTACCAGTTACACGACGAGGAAGAATTTTTGAACGCTCGGAAATGTACTTTCTGAGTTTTGCTACGTCCTTATAATCTATCTCTGTGTGCTGTCTGTCAACACAAAATGCGCAAACCTTTTTTCTGCCTTTTCTGAAATTACGAGCCGGTCTTTCAGGACGTTCAGTTCTCTCTGCTTTTTCAGCCTTAGGAGCTTCCTGAACCTCTGCCTGCTCTTTTACTTCAACGTTTTCCATCGAAAAAAGCCTTCCTTTCGTAAATTTAAATTAGAACGGATAATCTCCGTCATCGGCTGCAATTTCTACGAAATCGCCTGCATCGGCATTCGAGAATGAAGCCGGAGCTTCTTGCGAGCCACCATAGTTGCCGCCACTCTCTGATTTGGAGCCGCAGAAACTTACATTGTCGGCAACGACTTCGTAAGCTGTACGCTTATTGCCGTCCTTGTCAGTATACTGTCTTGACTGCAATGAGCCATTTACAGCAATCATCTGACCTTTACGGAAATAGTCGCAAACAAATTTTGCTGTCTGTCTCCATGCGGTTACATTGATGAAATCTGTCGGTCTTTCACCGTTTGAAGCATAATTTCTATCAATAGCAACAGTAAAACTGCATACATTCGTACCGGTATTTGTTGTTTTTAACTCAGGAGTCGCTACCAAACGACCCATTATTGCAACTACGTTCAGCATTGTCGCACCTCTTTTACTTTAATTTAATTACTTCTTTACTGTAAGGTATCTAAGTACACCGTCAGTAATGTTGAGAACACGAGCGAGCTCAGCAACAAAATCAGGTTCACTTTCGTGATTAACTACGATGTAGTAACCCTCTGATTCGTAGTTGATGTCATAAGCGAGTCTACGTTTGCCCCACTCATCAACTTCTTTGACTGTGCCGCTTGAAGCAATCATATCTTTGAACTTCTCTGCGAGAGCTTTTGCTGCTTCCTCACCGTTTTTCATTGAAAAAACGAGTACGGTTTCATATGCGATAGCCATTGATTACACCTCCTTTTGGACTTTGGCTTTGCTAATGCAAAGCAAGGAAGTCGAACATAATTCGACTAAATAATTATAACAAATGGATTTTTCTTTGTCAAGTGTTTTTTTCGGTATTTTCCCCTTTGGCATTATTCTTTTTTATTATCCTGTTATAGATGAATATGCCGAGCAAACTAACTAATAATGTTCCACCGAAAACAACTCCTGCAAACAGATAATTATGCATTCCTATTGCATCTGCCGCAACTGTTGACGTGATTATTGACGGTATTCTTGCGACCGCCGTTATTGCTATCCACATTGATATCTTCATATCGGTAAGTCCGACAAAATATGCGAGTAAATCTTTTGGTGTGCCAGGAATAAAAAAGATTATGAATATCAGAAAATTTCGTTGGCTTGAATTATGAAGAAATTTTAATTTATTTATCTTTTCCTCGTCAAAAAACAATGTTACGGCTTTCATTCCAAATTTTCGAACAATCAAAAAAACTATAATCGAGCCGATTAGCGCACCGACAAGGCACAACAGCGTACCTATCCACGGGCCGAATGCGTATCCTGCGGCAAGCTCAAGCGGTTCGCCCGGAATGAGTGCGATTATGACTTGCAACACCATCATCCCCATAAACGCAGCCATTGCCATTATACCGTTGCTATCTACCCACGCACGGAATTTTTCGTGGTCATCTATGAATTTTATCATCGGTTTGCCGATATATATTCCGACTATGACGCTAAGTATGATAAATACTGCGAGTCCCGACAAGACAATTATTCTTTTTTTGCGTACAGAAACTTTATTCTTTTCCATTAAATATTCCTTACTTTTTAGTCGTTTATAGTATGCCCTACTCACGATATTCTTTTACCAACATTATAATTAACTATCAATATTTTGTCAACAACTATACTAAATAAAAGGGTGACTTGAAAGCCACCCTTTTATTTTTTATTCATCTAATACTTTGAGATGTGCTATTATTGCATCTACGGTTTTATTTATACCAAGCTCTCCCGAGTCTAAATACAGATTATAGTTATCTGCATCGCCCCACTTTTTACAAGTATAGTTGCCGTAATACTGCGAACGGACCTTGTCGGTATTTTTTATCAACTTACGAGCCTCGTTTTCGGACATTCCGTACAACTCCATTGCACGGACAACACGAAGTTTTAAATCTGCGTGAATGAAAACTGTCATCACATTTGCATCTTTGCGCAGTACCTTATCTGCACATCTGCCTACTATGACGCAATTTCCATCTGCGGCATTTTTCTTTATGACTTCAAACTGTGCTTCGGCAATTTTCATGCCTTCTGTCATAACCAACGAGGGGTCTGCCATATAATTATTGTACCAATAGTTCGGAATGTTCCAGCCGTTATCCGACTTTTCATCGTGATATTCTACCTGCTCTCTGCTGATTTGCAAAACATCTGCTGTTTCATCTATTATCGACTTATCAAGGTATTTATATCCGAGTCTTTCCGCTACTTTACTTGCTATTTCTGCACCGCCGCTACAAAATTCACGGCCGATTGTTATTACCCATTTTTTGTTCATTTTAATATTACCGCCTCTTTCATTTATTTTAACGGTATTAGTTTTCAGGTTCGATTATACCAAATTCGCCATCTTTCCGCTCGTAGACAACATTTATCTCGTTTGTCTGTTCGTTGCGGAACATATAGAATTTATGACCTACCATCTGCATTTGAAGAATTGCTTCCTGCACACTTAGCGGCTTGATTGCAAACGATTTTGTACGAACAACTTTGAAGTCCTCATTAGAAATCGGATCTATTTCGGGAACATTTGCTTCGATTGGTTCAAATGCGTCAACTCGCAATCTTTTCGCAAGTTTTGTCTTTTGTTTTCTTATTCTTCTTATTATATTATCGTATGCGTTATCGAACGCATCTACTAAATCTACCTGGCTATCTTCTGCACGGAAAACTGTTCCTGCATCACGAATTGTAAGTTCTGTTGTTACTCTGTTACCTTCGAGTCGCAACATAACAGATACATCTGCGTTGTCTGAGAAGAATTTTTGCAATTTTGCAAGTTTTGCTTCAATGTGATCTTTTGTTGATGGTTTAAGTGTCATCTTTTTTACAGTGTAGTTTACCCTCATATTGATTCTCCTTTGCCTTGTTGAGTATAACTTTTTTGCGAAATCTCTTTCGCAATTTCATTGTAGCATATTTTTTCTACAATTTCAACAGTTTTTTTATATATTTTATTATTATTTTTTATATTATGCTTAATAATATTGTTCATTTGTGATTTTACCAGTATTTTACTCTAATTCTATTTTTTGTGAATATTGTAAAAAACACCTTGACAATTCTCGTGATTTTATGTTATTATATATCTAATGCAAAATGTCATATTGCAGATTTAGTATATTCTCGGGTGGAATTTGCCCGTTTTGTGTATTTGTATATTGAAAACTGAATATGATTTGCTTGTGTTCAGGCTACACGCAGCCTGTAAAAATGCGGTTTTATATAGAAGGAGGACATTAAATGTCACCAGTAATCACTATAATTTCCGCTGTTGCTGCGGCAGTCGTTTTCGGAGTTATCGGCTTCGTTGCGGGTGTTGCTCATCGTAAAAAGCAAGCGGAAACTGTTATTGGTTCGGCAGAGGACGAGGCTAATCGTATTTTGAATGATGCCCTTAAAAATGCCGAAGCGAAAAAGAAAGAAACAATTCTTGAAGCAAAAGACGAAATTCATCAGTTGCGTACCGAATCTGAAAAAGAGAACAAGGAACGCCGTGCTGAAATTCAGCGTCAAGAGCGCAGACTTTCGCAGAAAGAAGAATCGTTAGATCGTAAACTCGAAAATTACGAGAAAAAGGAAGAAAAACTTCAAGCAAGAATGCACGAAGTTGACCAACAGATGTCCGAGGTTGAAGACCTCAAAATTGCTCAGAGAGATATGCTTAAAAAAATCTCGGGGCTTACCGTTGAACAGGCAAAAGAACAACTTTTGCAAACCGTTGAAGAAGATCTCGTTCACGACAAAGCTATGCTTGTTATGAACTACGAACAACAGATTAAAGAAGAGCAGGACAAGCGTGCTCGTGAGATTATCTCCGCTGCTATTCAGCGTTGTGCGGCAGATCATTCGAGCGAAAGCACCATTGCAGTTGTTGCTCTCCCGAACGACGAAATGAAAGGTCGTATTATCGGCCGTGAGGGTAGAAATATTACTGCTCTCGAAAAGATAACAGGTGTTGACCTTATCATTGACGATACACCTGAGGCTATCACAATTTCTTGTTTTGAACCCGTTAAGCGTGAGATTGCAAGAATTACTCTTGAAAAACTCATTTCTGACGGTCGTATTCATCCCTCGAAAATCGAGGAAATGTACGAAAAGGCTAAGCGTGAGGTTGACGCTGTTATTAAAGCGGAAGGCGAACGTGCTGTTTTGGAAGTTGGCGTTAGAGGTCTTAATTTTGAACTTGTTAAGTTGCTCGGTAAGTTGCATTACCGTACAAGTTTCGGTCAAAATGTACTTAATCACTCGCTCGAAGTTGCTCACCTTACCGGTCTTATGGCGGCTGAGCTTGGCGAAAATGTTCAACTCGCAAAACGTGCCGGATTGCTCCACGATATTGGTAAGGCTCTTGACCACGAGATGGA
>CADBMQ010000249.1 GCA_902795765.1 Oscillospiraceae bacterium
CCAAGTTTTGCAGACATTTCGTTGATTGTGAAAATGCTATCGACAAGTTGGCTTGCCCTTTTTGAGATTTTACTATCTGCAACAACGCTCTCTCCCGAATTGCCTTCCACTCCCAAAAGATAGCCACACGAAACCGAATAAAACTCTGCCGCTTTTATTACAAAGTCGAGTCCACATTCACGAATGCCTTTTTCATAGTGCGATAAGAGTCCTTGTGATATTCCAAGTTTTTGCGCAGCGACTTTTTGAGATAGGCCTCGCTGATTTCTTAACATTGTTATTGTTTGTGCAAAATTATTCCCCATACTTATTATCCTATTCTTTATACATTTAGTATTAAACATTATAATACGGAATTTTTCATTTGTAAAGTGTTATTTTGCACATAGATTATATTGTTTTTTTAGAAAAAATGCTTATTTTATGCAATTTTCAAGAAATGTTGTTCTTTTATATGAAATATTATTACATACATTTTTTTCGTAACGGAGCAACTGTTACAGACGGTTCTAAACAATATATTGGGTCTACTGATGTCGAACTTTCTACAAACGGTATAGAAGAACTTGAAGAGTTACGTGAGAAATACGACTATATGAATCCTGTACTCGTTTTTACAAGTCCGCTTAAAAGATGTGTTGACACGGCAAAAATTATTTTTAAAGACAAAAAAATTGTTGCTCTTCCCGAACTGCGTGAGTGCGATTTTGGAGATTTTGAGGGCAAAACACCCGAAGAGCTGATTGATGATATGAGATACAACGATTTTATTCGCCACGGCACTACAGCTCCAAACGGTGAAAGTCAGGAAGATTTTTCGAAACGTGTTTGTGCCGCTTTTGGCAGAATTGTGCGTGATATGATGAAGAGTGGCGTTACCGAAACCGCCGTTTGTACTCACGGTGGTGTGATTATGCTTTTAATGAGCGTTTATGGCTTGCCTCGTGCGAATATGCTTGAATGGCAATGCGGTGCCGGTGAAGGGTACACAGTCAAAATTACACCGAGTGTTTGGATGAGATCGGGTATGGTTGAGGTTACTAACCTTTACCCTGTTAATCCGATTAGCGAAACTGAAGAAGCTGACAGCACAGATGAAACGGAAGAAGAGTTTGTCAACCCGTTTTGGGCAGATGAGCTTAGCGATTGGGACGTTGAATAATTAGAATATCAAAAAGCCGATAGGATAATATCCTATCGGCTTTTTTCGTTTAGAAGATTTGTCCAGGTAATTTCAGTTTTACCTTTTCGGGAAATTCGACATCAAATTTCTCGACATCGACATCGTCAACATAATACACTTTCGGTGTTTCGTAGACCCCTGTCACATCATCAAGATATCCTGAAATCAGTTCTTTGCAGAGGAAGAACGATGCGTCTGCACCTTCGGTCAAATCGTGATAACGAATACCAAATTTTTTGGCATAATCGAAACCACTCGTGCCGTAAAAATCTATGTTTTCCTCGAACAAAACTGCCCCAAAGCCACATTCGATCGCTTTTTCCAAAGAATAGTCGAGCAACTTTTTGCCTTAGCCCTGTCGCTTTAATTCGGGTGTTATGCAAATCGGTCCCATTGTCAAAATCGGAATTTTTCTGCCGTCATCTGCGTTGATAACTGCTTTCACAAACACATTTTGTCCAATGATTTTGCCGTTTTGCTCCATAACAAAGTCGAGTTCTTTCACAAAGTCCGAATTGTTTCTCAAAATGTGTAACACATAATGCTCTGCGCAACCCGGTTTGTAAACATTCCAAAAAGACTCTCTTACAAGATTTTCTACTTCTCTGTGTTCTTCATTTTTCTCTAAACGAATGATGTAGTCATTTTTATTCATTATTTATTCCTCCTGAAAATTGTTGACTTCAACTGCATAATGCGGGAGGTTTGTTTGACTATAAGCAAACCTCCCGGTTAGCCTACAATCTCCAATGTGTTGTACTTTTTCAAACAGTACTCTCCTAAAAAAATTATTTATAATCAAGCCTTACGGCAGATTATCTGAAAATTAATAATTAGTTGCACGAACCTCGAAGTATGACTGCGGATGTGCACATACAGGGCAAAGTTCGGGTGCTGCTTTGCCAACGTGGATATGGCCACAATTACGGCAAATCCAAACCATATCGCCGTCTTTTGAGAACACCTTTGCACCATTTACATTTGCAAGAAGTTTGCGATATCTCTCTTCGTGCTCTTTTTCGATTTGACCGACTGCCTCGAATTTAGCTGCAATCTCGTCAAAGCCTTCTTCACGAGCTTCTTTTGCGAACTGTGCATACATCTCTGTCCACTCGAAGTTTTCACCCTCTGCTGCGTCTTTGAGATTTTCAGTTGTTGCAGGTACACTACCGCCTTTGAGATACTTAAACCAGATTTTTGCGTGTTCTTTCTCGTTTGCGGCAGTTTCTTCAAAAATTGCAGCAATCTGTTGATAGCCGTCTTTCTTTGCTTTTGAAGCATAGTAGGTGTACTTGTTGCGAGCTTGTGATTCACCTGCAAATGCGTCCATCAAATTTTGTTCGGTTTTTGTTCCTTTCAATTCTTTCATTGAAATCAGTCCTTTCAAATTTTATTAAAAACAGCTATTAGCTGTCTTTATTCTTTGTTCGATCGCAGAAAAGTCCGTCCTTTGAACAGTAGATATAAACCTTAAATTCTGCTCCAACTCCGTAAAATACGGCACTCGCTCTTTTAGACCGAGTTAGTTTTTTTATTGAAATTCGGTCACGAGTTCGCAATGCGATAAACTCAATTTTATGGTCGAGTTCCATTGGATGCGAGTTTTCGCCTACCGTCACACGAACTCGGTCGTCCGAAAAGTCGATTATTACTAAATGTTCTGCATCGGGTTGTTTGGGTTTTAGTTTTAGCATAGCCTGTCCGCAACAATTCGGAACAACTTCGGCGTTTAAAACTTTTGCCCACACACTTTTGCACTCATCACAAATATAAAACATTCCACCGCCCCATTTCTAAACTTATTTTGGACGGTTTTTTCATTATATATTCAACTCTATGTTCGTGCGATTGTCATACACCAAACACCGTTTGCTCCGTTTTGCAAAAGCACAGTTGCACACTCGTTAAGTGTTGCGCCTGTTGTGCAAATATCGTCTACTATTAACACATTGTCATCTTTAAGCTTTCGATTGCATTTATAAAGCCCTGCAACATTTTCCCGTCTTTGCGATGCGGGAAGTTCGTGTTGCAACTGCTTTTCACGAGTTTGCGTCAGTAAATTTTCAAAATCTACGGCGGTCCGCTCGGATATTAGTTTTGCCAAAGTTTCTGTTGGATTTGCGCCACGCTTATTTTCCTCTTTAAACGACATCGGTACAAAGCAAATAACATCAAACCGCTCATTTGGAAACATTGTGAACAGACTTCGTACCATATTTTCAGCCGCATATTCGCAAGCGGTTGGTTCGATTTCATACTTGATTTTGCGAACTAATCGTTTTGCGTTACCCTCATATCTAAACGGTGCAATAAGCCCCGCAAATCTGCGTTTCATTTTTACACATTCGCA
>CADBMQ010000250.1 GCA_902795765.1 Oscillospiraceae bacterium
AACATTTAAATTTACGGATATAAACTATGCAGTAGCAAGTCGTGAAGATAAGGAGGAAATGTTCCTTGAATATTCGGAACTTTTAAACTCTCTTGATAATGGTGCAACCACAAAAATAACAATAAACAATCGTAGGTTCAATAGACAGGATTTTGAAAAGACAATACTTATACCGATGAAAGACGATAATCTTGATATTTACAGAGAAGAATACAATAAAATGCTCCTTGATAAAGCAACGGGGACTAATTCTATCGTTCAAGATAAGTATATAACTATTTCTGTGAATAAAAAGAGTGTTGAAGACGCAAGAACATACTTTGCACGTGTTGGTGCTGATTTGATAGGACATTTCGGCAGATTGGGAAGTAAGTGCGTGGAACTCGATACTAACGAAAGACTCCGTATCTTTCATGATTTTTATAGAGTTGGAGATGAAAATTCATTTCGTTTTGATATTAAAGAAACAAGACGAAAAGGTCACGATTTTAAAGATTATATCTGCCCTGATTCAATAGAGCTTGAAAAGGACTATATAAAAATCGGAGAGCGATATGGTCGAGTTCTTTTTCTTAGAGAATATGCATCATACATTAAGGACGATATGGTAGCAGAACTAACCGATATGAACAGAAATCTAATGTTGTCTATTGACATAGTGCCTGTTCCTACTGATGAAGCAGTAAAAGAAGCAGAAAACCGTTTATTAGGTGTAGAAACCAATATAACAAATTGGCAACGCAGACAAAATTCAAATAACAATTTTTCAGCAACTGTTCCATACGATATGGAACAACAGAAAAGAGAAATGAAAGAGTTTCTTGATGACCTTACAACTCGTGATCAGCGTATGATGTTTGCTGTACTTACTATGGTAATAACAGCAGATACTAAGAAACAACTCAATAATGACACCGAAGCATTACTTACAACTGCAAGAAAACACTTGTGCCAGTTCGGAGTACTAAAATTCCAACAATTAGACGGATTAAATACAGTAATGCCGTTTGGTACAAGAAAAATTGATACTTTTAGAACACTTACAACCGAGAGTCTCGCTGTATTTATTCCATTTCGAGTACAGGATATTTACCACGAAAATGGCATTTACTACGGACAGAATGTAATCAGCAAAAATATGATAATAGCCGATAGAAGGCAATTACTAAACGGTAACTCGTATATTCTCGGTATATCAGGTGGTGGTAAATCTTTTATGGCAAAGGGAGAAATTATCAATCAGATACTTGCTGGTAATGCCGATATTATCATCATAGATCCTGAACGAGAGTACACTTCGCTTGTTAAAGCTCTCGGTGGTGGGCGTATCAATATTTCTGCAACGTCACCGAATCATATCAACGCAATGGATATGACTAAGGACTACGGCGATGGTGCAAATCCTGTAATATTAAAATCTGAGTTTATTATGTCACTTTGCGAACAACTTATCGGGGACAACAATCTCGGTGCGAAACAGAAATCTATTATCGACCGCTGTACGGCAAGTGTTTACCGAGCATATCAGCAAAACGATTATACAGGTACAGTTCCAACTTTGCAGGACTTCCGTGAAGAACTGTTGAAACAAGAAGAACCAGAGGCAAAAGAAATTGCTCTTGCTATCGAACTTTTCACTAATGGTTCTCTTAATACCTTTGCTAAATCTACAAATGTGGATACAGATAACAGACTTATATGTTATGACATTCTTGACCTTGGTAAACAACTTATGCCTATCGGTATGCTTGTAGTTCTTGACTCAATTCTCAACCGTATCACACAGAACCGTGCCAAAGGAAAGCAGACTTTCATCTTTATCGATGAAATCTATCTTTTGTTCCAACACGAGTATTCAGCAAACTTTCTTTTCACTCTTTGGAAGCGTGTAAGAAAATATGGAGCGTATGCTACGGGTATTACGCAGAACGTTGATGACCTTTTGCAAAGTCATACTGCACGAACAATGCTTGCCAACTCTGAATTTTTGATTATGCTCAATCAGGCATCTACCGACAGAATTGAGCTTGCAAAACTTCTTAATATTTCCGATCAACAGCTTTCGTACATTACGAATGTTGATGTAGGACATGGACTTATTAAAGTTGGCAGTTCACTTGTGCCATTTGAAAATAAGTTTCCAAGAGATACAAAGTTATATAAGCTGATTACAACAAAACCGGGAGAGGGTAATTAACCCTCTCTTTTTGTTTGAGTCAGAAAGGAGGCAAAAATGGCGGATATAAAATTAAAAGATGTGAGTAAAGGAACTGTCAAAGTTAGTAATAAAATTGTGGCATGCTCGGATCACATTAAACAAGCCTATATAAAAACAAAAGATAAGGCTGAAAGTTCAATGGACGATAATAGCAATACTATTGACAAATATGCAACCGATAAAATAGAAAACACTTCAAGCGATGTAGCACATAAAGCAACGCAACACGCAAGTAAAATAGGACGCAAAAGTGTTTATGAGACAAAACAGAACTTTCATAAAGTTAATAATGGAATTGATAATTTAAAGAAAAAATATGCCGAGAAAAAACTCACAAAGCAAGCGAATAATTCACCTTTGAAACAAAGCATAAAAACTATTGAACGAAACGAAAAAGCAATTAAACAATCAGCAACATCGGCAGGCAATAAGTCAATAAAGTTAGCAACAAACGAACTATCCAATATC
>CADBMQ010000251.1 GCA_902795765.1 Oscillospiraceae bacterium
ATGGTTGGGGAAAAGAGTTTTGCCGAACTAACAGACAGTCAAAAAGACGAAATTTCGCATCGTGGAGTTGCAATGCGTAAATTTGCAGAAAAAATAGAAAATTATCTAAAAGGAATGGATAAAAATGACAAGTAAACAACGTGCTTTCTTGCGTTCAATAGCGTCAAAAACCGATGCAATTATTCAAATTGGAAAAGACGGCATAGGCGAAAATCTTATAATTCAAGTTGACGGTGCATTGAACAATAGAGAACTTATAAAAATAACAACACTTGAAACCTCTCCAATTAGTGCGAAAGATGCATCAATCGAACTTGCAAACGCTACTAAAAGTGAAGTAGTTCAAGTAATTGGAAGAAAGATTGTATTGTTTAGAAGAAATCCGAAACAACCGAAAATTATTTTCAAAAAATGAAAAAGATCGGAATATTAGGCGGCTCTTTCAATCCTATTCATAAAGGGCATATCGACCTTGCAATGTATGCCCTTAATACATTTAAATTTGATGAGGTTATGTTAATCCCTGCAAAAATTCCGCCACATAAATCGGCAGATAATCTTGTATCGGAAAGCCACAGATTGAAAATGTGCCAACTTGCAACCGAAAACCTTCCTATAAAAGTTAGTGATATCGAACTCAAAATGGAGGGTGCAAGTTATTCGTATAGAACGCTTGAAAAGTTAAAACTTGAACACCCTGATTGGGATTTGTGGCTTATTTGTGGAACAGATATGTTTATGTCTTTATTGAATTGGCGCTATCCTGAACGGATTTTCAAATCTGCATCTATTGCAGGTGTTCGTCGTCAAGGTGACGAGTTCGACGATTATGACGATATGTCAAAAATGAAGTCAAAACTTGAAGAGAATGGTGCAAAAGTGGAAATCGGTCAAGCCGATATACTTGAAATAAGTTCGACGTATATAAGAGAATGTGTTAAAAATTATATTCCTCTTGAAAATTATGTTGACAAAAATGTTATAGATTATATTTATAAAAATAAATTGTATAGGTGATAAAGTGTACGAAGAATATATCGAAATACTAAAATCACGTTTGAATGAAAAAAGATTTGAACATTCGCTAAATGTTGCAAAAAAAGCTCGTGAAATCGCAGTAAGATACGGAGCAGATGAGAACAAAGCATACCTTGCTGGATTACTTCATGATATTTGTAAAAATGATAGTGAAGAAAAAATGTTGCAAATTTTCGATAAATTTGGTATAATATTAGATAATGTTCAAGTAGTGTCAAAAAAACTTTGGCATTCAATAGCTGGAGCAGCTTATATTGAACATTTTTTAAATATTAGCGACAAGGAATTACTCGATTCTGTGCGTTATCACACAACATCGAGAGAAAATGCAACGCTAATGGATAAGATAATATACATCGCAGATTTTGTATCCGATGAACGGAATTTTGATGGAGTTGATGAACTTCGTCAAGCACTCGACGAGAGTCTTGAATTGTGCTATAAAAATGCGCTTTCAATGTCTATCAACGTGTTATCATCGGAACAATGTCCAATCCACGCTGACACATTTAAGGCGTACAACTGTGTAACTTTATAAATCGTTTCACATTTTAGAAAGGAAAAATTATTATGGACGAAAAGAGAAGATCATCAGAAGATCTCAAAAGAAGACCGAATTCTAATCCTTATGCGCAAAAAAACAAAAAACGTTCAAATCAAGAATACGACAGCAGCAGAGATATTTCATCAGGAGCACCAATGTCACAGGGATTTGACCTTAATCGAATGGCTACAAAGAATAAAAATATCCAAAGTAATAAGTCTTCGCATTCTCCAAAAGGAAAAATAACCAGAAAGCAGCGCATTATTTGGAATGTTGTGTTGTCACTTGTATTGGTGCTTTCTTTGATTGGATCAACAGCATTCACTTTGCTCGATGTTCGTCTTTTGTATAACGATAAACAAACCGAAACCAAACAGTACGAAGAAGTTGTAACGAGTCCAAGCGGAGATGTATCGTATATTTTGGTTGCAGGTACTGACCTTAGTGAGGAACTTACTGATATTATGATGGTCGCTTGCTATGATTTGAAAAATAATCAAATGGATATTCTTCAAATCCCGAGAGATACATATATCGCAGATATTGACTATGGATACGGCAAACTCAATTCAGTATATGGAAATCCACGTGATGGTGAAGCACCTATCAAGGCTTTGATGCGTAGAATAAATAGCGATTTCGCATTGCCTATCGACCATTATGTAACAGTAACGATTCCTGGTTTCAGAAAAATTGTTGATGCTCTTGGCGGTGTTGAAATGACATTTACAAGAAGTTATGTTGTTGAGGACTCTCGCCCTACTGATAAAGGTGGAAGTGCTATTGACATTACA
>CADBMQ010000252.1 GCA_902795765.1 Oscillospiraceae bacterium
TCTGCTCTTGTTTCATTGTATGCTTCAAAAATAAGTTTTTCGCCATAGTCTTTGAATTTTTCTGCTATGTTTGTCCAAAGAACACGCTCTTTCGCATACATTGCCTGTTCTTTTGCCTCATCCATTTCGCCTTCGCCATTATCCCAGAATGTGCGAAGCCAACCCATTTCGTGGTGAGTGTTCACGATGCAGTATAGACCATTATTAAGAACCAAATCGCATACTGTTTTTACTCTGTTGAGCCATCTGCCACGATCTGCAAATGTTCCATCTGCATTCAACACACTTCCACCCGACCATGTTACAGGTACACGAATAATATCAAATCCTTGTGCTTTATAGGCTTTGATAAGTCCATCTTCAATCATAGGACATCCCCAACCGGTTTCATTACCACCAGGGCATGTATCAAGTGTGTTACCTATATTTATACCCACTGTGAATTGTTTTGAAAATTCATAAGAAGTCTTTGTAAACTCATCTGCACTTGCCGATAAACCTACTGTCGTCATTAAAGAAAGTACTAAGCTTAACGATAAAACAACTCCTATTACTTTTTTTATCATTATAATCACTCCAATCCTTTTATCCCCAATTTAATTTTATCATTTATGTAATATTTCGTCAACTTGTAATATATCACAAACATCTACTCGTTTATATGTTCACAATAACCAATAAATTATTATGTTTTTTTCAAAAAATTACTTGCATTTTTATTATATATGTGGTAATATTATTAAAGTATGATATTAGGTTAAGTTGAAAGAGTGGGTTTCCCGCTCTTTCAATCATATATTTGGATTTTTTCGGAGGTTGCTATGGCACAAGCAAAGCAAAATACCGCTGCAAAAGTCGAAGAACTCGCACTCCCTATTGCCGAACAACTTGGTTTGCGTATTTGGGATGTTCGCTACCTTAAAGAAGGTGCGTCTTGGTTTTTGCGAATTTTCATCGACAAAGACGGCGGAGTTGACATTGACGATTGCGAACGTATGTCGAGGGCTATCGACACACCGCTCGATGAACTCGATTTCATTAAAGAGCAGTATTTTCTTGAAGTGAGCAGTCCCGGACTGTTCCGTGAATTATCTCGTCCCGAGCATTTTGAACAGTTTAAAGGTGTTAGTGTTACGGTGCGTCTTATTCGCCCACAAGACGGCAATAAGGAATTTTCGGGCAACCTTGTTTTTGCAGATGCAAAATCGGTTGAAATTGATGATGGCAGTAAACAGTTGACGTTTGAGCGTTCCGCTGTTTCAAAGATATTCGTAAATGATGAAATTTAAAAGGATGGTTTTATAATGAGAAAGTCAGCAAAGAAAATTGATAAGAATGCAGAGTTTTTTACCGCTATCGAACTTATGGAGCAAGAAAAGGATATCCCTGCTCAGTACATTGCAGATAAAATCGCAGAGGCTATCTCAAAAGCAGGTAAACGTGCTTATTATGACGCTGATATCGTTCGTTGCGATATCAATGTAGAAACTAAAAGTTTCCGTATCTACCTCGCTAAACGTGTTGTTGAAGAGGTTGAGGATATTTACGAAGAACTTACTGTTGAACAGGCTCGTGAATATAAATCAGACGCTCAGGTTGGCGATATAGTTCAAATTGATGTAGATTCTGATAAGTTTGGCAGAATCGTTGCTACTTCGACAAAGAACGTTTTCCGTTCAAGCATTAAAGACGCTGAAAAAGATATGGTTCTTGAAGAGTTCCGTTCACGCCGTGGCGAAATCGCTACTGCTACTGTTTTGAACATTGATGAGAAAACAGGTAACGCTACTATTGAAATCGGTAAAGGTCAGACGGTTCTTCCGAAGAAAGAACAAATCGCTTCCGAAGAATTGCACGAAAACCAAAAGATTAAGGTTTATGTTGTTGACGCTAACAAAGGCGAAAAGGATTCAAAGGTTCGTATCTTCGTTTCTCGTACTCATCCCGGTCTTGTTCGTCGTTTGTTTGAAATGGAAGTTCCGGAAATTTTCGATGGCACAGTAGAAATCAAGCAAGTTGCTCGTGATCCTGGCTCTCGTACAAAGATTTCCGTTTATTCAAAGAACCCTGATGTTGATGCTCGTGGTGCTTGTATCGGTACAAGAGGTGCTCGTGTTGAAAACATCGTTGAGGAACTCGGTGGAGAGAAAATTGACATCGTTCAATATTCCGAAGATCCTATTGAATATATTAAAGAAGCTCTTTCTCCCGCAAAAGTTGTTAATGTTGAAATTGTAAACGAACAGGAAAAATCCTGCCGTGCATCAGTTCCCGATCATCAACTTTCACTCGCTATCGGTAACAAAGGTCAAAATGCTCGTCTTGCTGTTATGCTTACAGGTTGGAAGATAGATATCCGTCCCGAAAGCGGTTACTACGGCGAGGAAGAATAATAACTTACTACACCACGAAAGGGTGAATTGCAGTTGGTTGAAAAAAAATTTCCGCAACGACGTTGCGTATGCTGTCGGGAAATGAAACCGAAAGGCGAACTTATTAGAGTTGTTCGCTCGAAAGACGGTGAATTTTCCGTTGATATGACGGGCAAAAAATCCGGCAGAGGTGCATATATTTGTCATAGCAAGGAATGTATTGAATTGGCTCGTAAA
>CADBMQ010000253.1 GCA_902795765.1 Oscillospiraceae bacterium
GAATTCGTTATCTCGCAAACAGAAAGACACTATAAAACTTTGGACTTTTACAAGGAGTTGTAATTTTACATAGATGGATAAAAACCATATCACTCTCGAACTTAATAAAGTTATTGTTATGCTCGCAAAATGTTGTATGAGTGATGCGGGCAGACAAAAGGCTATTAGCATTGTCCCCGAAACTGAACTTTACAAAGCTCAAGCTTTGCAAAAGCAGACCGAGGACGCATATATTCTCATTTCCCGTTTTGGCTCTCCCTCGTTTTCGGGTGTGAAAGACATTAACGGATTTATTGCTCGTGCTGTCGCAGGTGGCATGCTCTCTCCGAAAGAGCTGCTCGATACGGCGGCTCTTTTGCGTTGTGTCAGGTCGGTCAACGAGTGGCGTGCGCATTGCGAGGGTATGCAGACAAGCATTGACCCGCTTTTTGATACGCTTTATGACCTGCCCGATGTTGAGAAGCGAATTAGTTGTGCAATCAAATCGGAAGACGAAATTCACGATGATGCATCTCCCGAACTTTTCAAAATTCGCAGAAAAATTATTGCAAACGAAAGCAAGGTTCGTGAAAAATTAGATAATATAATCCGCTCGGAAGCAACAAAAGGTTGTTTGCAAGAGGCAGTTGTTACAATTCGTAATGGCAGATATGTTGTGCCTGTTAAATCGGTGTTCCGTTCGCACATTCCCGGACTTATTCACGATACGTCTGCGTCAGGTTCGACTGTGTTTATCGAGCCGATGAGTGTTGTCGAAGCGAACAACGAAATCAGCGTTTTGAAATCGGCAGAAAAAGAAGAGATTGAACGCATTTTATTTGAGTTATCATCTGCTGTTGCCGACCACGACAACGAAATTAAATATACTGTTGACACTATGTCGGAGCTTGATTTGATTTTTGCAAAGGCGAAACTCGGTTTTGATATGAAAGCGAGTGTTCCCGTGCTTTCCGACGATGGTGTTATTGAACTTAAAAAAGCACGTCATCCGTTGCTCGACCGCAGAAAAGTTGTGCCTGTTGACATAACTCTTGGCGAGAAATGGCAGGTGCTTATTATTACAGGCCCGAACACGGGTGGTAAAACTGTTGCACTTAAAACAACTGGTCTTATCTGCCTTATGGCGGCTTGTGGACTTATGGTTCCGTGTGCAGATAACTCGAAAGTGTCGATTTTCGAGCGTGTTCTTGCCGATATTGGCGATGAGCAAAGCATCGAGCAGTCACTCTCTACTTTTTCATCGCATATTAGAAACATTACTGAAATTTTAAAGGTTGCAGACAGTCGCAGTCTTATTCTGCTCGATGAGTTGTGTTCGGGTACTGATCCTGTTGAGGGTGCCGCTTTGGCAACTGCTCTGCTCGAATCACTTAAATCGACAGGTGCGATTATTGCGTCTACTACTCACTATGCTGAACTTAAATCCTACGCTCTTGATACTGACGGCGTTGAAAACGGCAGTTGCGAGTTTGACGTTATTTCACTTCGCCCGACATATCGTTTGCTTATCGGTGTGCCCGGTCGCTCGAACGCATTCGCAATTTCGAAGCGACTTGGTGTTCCCGAAAACATTATCGAAAGCGCTAAAAAACTTGTAAATAGCGAGTCAACTCGATTTGAGCGTGTTGTTGGCGAACTTGAAAAGTCGAGAAAGACTTATGAGCTTAGACAAGATGAAATTCAGTCGAAACTCGACTATGCTCAGAAACAACTCAGGCAGTCGGAAGAGACTGCCGAAAAACTCAAAAGAGAGTATGATAAGAAAATTGATGAGGCTAACGCTATGGCTCGTGCGATAACGGACGATGCAAGAGAAAAGGCAAATCGTCTTATCGGTGAGTTGGAGCAGATGATTAAAGATAAAAATGCCGATGCGTCTAAACTTCGTGCGGCGGCAAAATCGGGATTTAAAGAACTCGATAAAATCAGCGCAAACGCAACAGTTGATGACGGCTATGTTCTTCCTCGTGAACTCGTTATCGGCGATGAAATTATACTGCGTGATATCGGCCGTGATGCAGTTGTTTTGCAAAAGCCCGACAATGGCGAAGTTTTGGTGCAGGCAGGTATTGTTAAAATGCGTGTGCCACTCTCGAATGTGAAACTGAAATCGGGTAAGTCGCAGACTGCAAAAAGCCGTCACGCATTCAAAGGTGCAGGTGTTGACGGCAAAACCTCGAAACGTGCATCTATGGAAATCGACCTTCGTGGTATGAATGTTGAAGAGGGTGTGCTTGAACTCGACCGATTTATTGACGGTGCGGTGCTTAACCATATTCAATCGTTTACGGTCATTCACGGCAAGGGTACAGGTGTGCTTCGTGCCGGTATTCAAAGTTATTTAAAGAGAAACAAGTTTGTTAAATCGTTCCGTCTTGGCGTTTTTGGCGAAGGCGAAGCGGGTGTTACTATTGTTGAATTGAAATAGGTTTCGGAAGGAATATAAAAATGAAAAAGTTTTTTCAAAATATTGCCGACTACATTCGTGAAACCGATAAACTACTGCTTTTGTTCTGTATTATCGCTTCACTTTTCGGTTGTGCTCTCGTTTATTCGGCAACTCGTTATAGCGGTTCGGCTCGTCAGTTTTACGTGCAGTTCGGTGCGATGTTGATTGGTGTTTTTGTTGCGATAATCATCTCGCTTTTCGACTATCGCAACTTTTCAAGGCACATCATTTTAATCATTGCGATTTCGCTTGGACTGCTTATTTTTACATACATTTTCGGCTATGCTCCGAGTGGTACCGACAACCGTGCGTGGATCAATCTTCCGTTCGGTATGTCATTTCAACCGTCCGAACTTATCAAAATTTTCTTCACAATAACGTTTTCAACTCACGTTGCAGTTATTGACAAAGACGAAATCAACAAACTGAAAAATGTTGTTCTTTTGTTTTTGCACGGTGTTGCACCTGCGGCTATCGTTATGGCTTTGCAACACGACCTTGGTACGAGTACCATTCTCTTCTGCATCTTCATTTGTATGATGTTTGCAGCAGGAATTAAGTTGCGTTGGTTCGCTCTCGGTGGTGCTGCACTTGCTGTTATGGCTCCGATTTTGTGGATTTACGGATTGTCGCCGTACCAAAAAGAACGTTTCACAATCATTCTCGACCTCAACTCCGATGCACAAGGCAAAGGCTATCAACAGTTGCAGTCGATTAAGGCTATCGGCTCAGGTGGTATCAGAGGTTACGGATACTTAAACGGTCCGAAAACTCAGTCGGGAGATGTTCCGAAAGCCTACAACGACTTTATTTTGTCGGTTGCAGGAGAGGAACTCGGTCTTATCGGTTGCGTTATAGTATTTATTGTTTTGTTGTGCATAATTTTCCGTGTTATTTATGTTGGTGCGATTTCTAACGACCGCAAAGGTATGGTCATTTGTGCCGGTATTTTCGGTATGTTTTTGTCGCAGACTTTGGTAAACGCAGGTATGTGCCTTGCTATGCTCCCCGTTATCGGTGTAACTTTGCCGTTCTTCTCGGCAGGTGGTACTTCGCTCGTTTGCTTGTATCTTGGTGTTGGACTTGTTTTGAGCGTTTACAAAAACAGGCACGCTCGTCAGATGAAATTGCGGTAGGTTTGATATGAAAGTTATTTGTAATGGTTTAGAAGACACCGCAAAACTCGCAGAGCGTATTGCAAACTCGCTTCACGGCGGAGAGTGTATCGCTTTTTCGGGCGGTATGGGTATGGGAAAAACCACTTTCACCCGTTCGCTCGCTAAATCGCTCGGATATGAGGGAGATGTGCAGTCGCCTACTTTTGCGATTGTCAATGAGTATATCGGTGGGCGACTTAATGTTTACCACTTTGATATGTACAGAATAAGCAGTTTTGACGATTTGTATTCGACTGCTTTTTTCGAGTATTGCGATGATAAAAATGGTGTGGTCGTTTGTGAGTGGAGTGAAAATATCGAAGGAATTGACGCTCTTCCCGATGACCGAATTGACGTTAAAATTGAAAGAGGAGAAGATGAAAATTGCAGAATCTTCACGATAACTCCCGACCTTTAATTCTTGGGATTGATTCATCTACGGCAACAGGTTGCGCCGCTATTTTTCGTGATGGCGAACTGATTTCCGAGGAGATTTCTAATAATGGGCTAACCCACTCGCAGACGCTTCTGCCGATGGTTAGCCGTGTGATTGAAAATGCAGGTGTAACTGCGAATGACATTTCGCTTATTGCGGTAACTGTCGGACCTGGCTCGTTCACGGGACTGCGAATTGGACTTAGTACTGCAAAAGGCATTGCCGCTGTCAATGGTGCTAAATGTATCGGGTTGTCAACCCTTGAAACACTTGCGAACTCGATTGATGAGGATGGGCTGATTTGTGCAGTTTGCGATGCAAGATGCAAACGAGTTTTTAATGCCCTTTTTGAGAGAAAAGACGGCAAACTCACACGCATTTATGACGATAGGACTACTGAATGTGCCACTCTTGCAGAGGAACTTTTGGCATACGAAAGACCTATTACTCTTATCGGAGATGGTGCGAAAGTTTGCGATAGCATTTTTTCGGATTACGATAATCTACATTATAATATAAAAGACGATTTTATTCGTGGCAGAGCGCTTTGCTCTTTAGGAGAAATTAAATCGGATACGGCGGTTGACTATAAATCGCTTAACCCGACTTATATACAACTTCCGCAAGCACAACGGGAGTTGCTTTTAAAACAAAAAGGAGTTGTTAAAGAATGATAGCAATTGGTTGCGATCACGGCGGGTATGATCTCGCAAAAAAAATTATGGAACACTTGGACGAAATCGGTACTGAATATAAGTATTTCGGTACTTTCGACGGTAAGTCTGTTGACTACCCCGATATTGCTTATCCTGTTGCAAAATCAGTAGCAAACGGCGAAAGCGAACGTGGTATTCTCGTTTGCGGTACAGGTATCGGTATGTCGATTGCCGCTAACAAAGTTAAGGGTATCCGTGCGGCAGTTTGCACCGACCATTTTTCGACTAAATTCACTCGTCTTCACAATGATACAAATGTTTTGTGTCTTGGTGGCAGAGTTTTGGGCGATGCTTTTGCACTTTAACTCGTTGACATCTATCTCACAACCGAGTATGAGGGTGGCAGACACGCAAATCGTGTCGAAAAAATCAGCAAAATCGAAAACGGTACTTTTGAGTAAAAAACAGTTGATTTTTGAAAAGTTTTGTGTTAAAATAATACGGTATTAAATAGAGGCGCAATGATGATTAGTAGCAAAGTTCAGGTACTCAATTACCGTTTATGCTTTGCGAAAGGCTGATTTGCCGCGATGACACCTTAATTGAGTATGGTGTTATCGGTCGGGTATGAGAAAATCTATTCGACTGTCACAGATCCTGTGGA
>CADBMQ010000254.1 GCA_902795765.1 Oscillospiraceae bacterium
GAAATTGGTGAAGGTGAAATCACCAAGCAACTCCACAAGGCTTACGTTGATGCAGCCAGAGGAATGAACGAACAATTTAAGAATTGGGTGACACCTATTTATTAAAAAAGATGATTAGTTATAGCGTTTTAATGACGGTTTACAAAAAGGACTCTCCGGATTATTTCATCCAGAGTGTTTTTAGTATGTTGAACCAAACCATCAAAACAAATGATTTCGTTTTAGTTTGTGATGGTGAACTTACCAATGAATTAGAACGAGCGATAACTAAAGCTTTTGAGGGAAATGAGAATATTTTAAACTTAGTTAGACTCCCTCAAAATGTAGGCCTAGGAAAGGCGTTGCACGATTCTTTACCGTTATGTAAAAACGAATGGGTTGCGAGAATGGATGACGACGACATTGCGCACTTGGATCGCTGCGAAATTGAATTGCAATTCATAGAAAAAAATCCTGGATTGTCGATTGTTGGATCATATGTCAATGAATTTGAAGACGATCCAAATGATCCTATTCGTGTAAAAAAAGTACCTACCGAAGTAAATCAAATCATTAAGTATTCCAAAAGACGCAATCCATTTTGTCATTCAACATTGATGATAAAAAAATCTGACATCATTGCAGCGGGCAATTATAGTACAATGAGAACGAATCAAGATGTTGACACTTGGGTTCGCGTTCTTAACAAAGGTTATCTAGGGGCAAATATAGACAAGCCTTTGGTTGATTTTCGTTTTGATAAAAGTACTTATAAAAGACGAAAAGAATGGAAAAATAGCAAGTTAATGATTTTTGTATGGAAAAATTTCTGGAAACAGGGATATTGTGCTTTATGGGATTTTTTCGTTGTAGCAATTGCTCAGATAGCAATTTGCATAATGCCTGAATCTATTTTGAAATGGATGTATAATCATTTAGGTCGAAAAGTAGATGACAAAACATAACACAATTTGTGAATGAAATTTTGTATGGCTCAGGAATCTATTGTATATATTGGTGATTTTGATTTGCGCAATGAAAATGTGCAAGCTCATTTGGTGATGAATAACGGAAAAATTTTTAATAAACTGGGCTATTCCGTTTCTTTTATAGGAATCAATCGAAATTGTTGTTCATTTGAAGAAATTAGCAAATTATCATCCATAAATATTGAAAATGGCAATTACTTGGAATTGCCTTATACATTGACGACAAAAGGTATTTTGCTGTATGCTCATGTAAAAAGAAAAATATTGTCATTCCTTGATAACGTCTGTGCAAATCAATCAATAAAATATGTTATCACGTATCAAGCTCCAACTTATGCCTTTATCTTAAAAAACATAGCTCTGTGGTGTAAAAAAGAAGGTATTCCATATATAGTGAATTGTGCTGATTTGCCTCTATTTGATAGTCAGTCATTGGTAAAGGGGGCGGTTATGAAATATAATTGGAATAAAATGCATAATATAAATAAACGTTATGCAAAAGGGGTTATTGCGGTTAGCCATTGTATTGCTGAATTTTATAAGTGTGAAAATAGACCTTCTATAATAATCCCTCCCTTGTTTGATGAGCCAGAGTTGTTAGCTATAACAGCAAAAGAAAATGACATTCCGGTATTTCTTTATGCTGGTACTCCATTTATAAAATCAACTCATGAAATAAAAACGACGGGAATGAAAGATAGGCTTGACAAAATTATCGATTTGATGTTTGATATTGAAAAAAGAGGAATCTTATTTCAGTTTGATATTGTTGGTATATCTAAAGAAGATTATCGTGCTTGTGTTCCCCGCCATAATGAAATGTTAAATCAATCCCGTCAAATAGCTTTTTATGGAACGCAGTCCCATGAAAACACGTTAAAAAAACTTGTTGATGCTGATTATATGATTAATTATCGTGATAAAAATTTAATGACCGAGGCAGGAATGTCAACTAAGGTTGTGGAAAGTGTTTCTGTTGGGACACCTGTTGTAATGAATGATATTGGCGATACCTTTTTATATCTAGAGAGCGGCGTGTCGGGAATAAAACTGACTGGTGATTTTAATAAAGATGTTGGTCTTGTTTCAAAACTTTGTCTAATGAATAAAGTGGATAGAAAAAGAAATAAAAGTGCATCGAGAAGCAGTAAAGTCTTTTCTATTGACAAGTATGTTCCTGTGATGCAAAGTTTTATTGAATCTGTAAATAGTTTTTCAAAAACGTTATAATATGAATATTGCTGAAATAAATATTATTGATTTTGCTAGCACTGGAAATATAATGATGCAAATCGCTGAAAAAGCACGGGAAAACCATCATTATGTTTTAACGGTTTCTAATATTGATGTTCTTTTAAAAAAAACAAAGTTTGGTTTGAAATTAGAATTTGTTCAATCTAAACATCATATGAAGGATCATATTTTTATAAACTCCTTTTGCCAGTATATGATTCATGCTATATTAGGAAGATTTTTGGGATTAAATGGATTTTTTTCTTTTTTTTCAACATTACGATTAATAAGATTGCTAAAAAAAAAGAACATTCAGCTCATTCATCTTCACAACATTCATAATTTTTGTCTCAATTTTCCTTTGTTGTTCCATTATATAAAAAAAAATAATCTCCCTGTTATATGGACATTACATGATTGTTGGAGCTTTACAGGACGCTGTCCTCATTTTATTTTGACTAAATGTGATCGGTGGAAATACGGTTGCTATAATTGCCTTTATCCCAAAAATCTCTATCCACAATCGTGTATTGATACATCTCAAATGATGTGGAAACTTAAGCGAAAGTGGTTTACTGGTATCAAAAATATGACAATTGTAACTCCATCGCTATGGCTGGCAGATATGGTAAAGCAGTCTTTTTTGAACGGTTATCCCGTAAAAATTATTAATAACGGCATCAACCTTTCTGTGTTCAAGCCTACAGAAAGCGATTTTCGTAAAAAATATGGACTTGAGGGCAAAAAAATTGTACTGGGTGTAGCCTTTGGTTGGGGAGTGCGTAAGGGACTAGATGTGTTCATTGAACTCTCGAAACGCTTTCCCGAGAATTATCGCATTGTGCTTGTTGGCACCGACGAACGCGTGGATTATTCTCTTTCTCCCCAAATAATCTCCATTCATCGAACACAAAACCAAAAGGAGCTTGCTGAAATTTATACTGCCGCAAATGTCTTCGTAAACCCAACTCGTGAAGACACATTCCCTACAGTAAATATGGAA
>CADBMQ010000255.1 GCA_902795765.1 Oscillospiraceae bacterium
GGGTAGCCTTTTACTTTAATTCATCACGTAATTTTTCCAAAGCACGTTTTTCAATTCGTGAAACGTAGGAGCGAGAAATCTTCAAACGCTTTGCAATTTCCCGTTGTGGAAGTTCATCTTTTCCGTTCAATCCATACCGATACTCGATAATCTCACGTTCTCTCTTGTCAAGGCATTTGTCTAAAACTTTCATCATTCTTTCGCAGTTAATTTTTGTTTCAGTTTCCTGTTCAACATTTGTGTCATCAGCGATAATATCTATTAAAGTCAGCGAATTGCCGTTTTTATCAGTGTCAATAGGGTCACTAAGCGAAATATCAAGTGACTGCTTTTTAGATGACCGCATAAACATCAAAATTTCATTATCAATGCACCGAGAAGCATAAGTCGCAAGTTTAACACCTTTGCTCGGATTAAATGTATTCACACCTTTGATAAGTCCAATCGTGCCAACAGAGATTAAGTCATCTTGGTCATAATCTTTTGAGTAGTATTTTTTGATAATGTGTGCAACCAATCGCAAATTATGTTCAATAAGTTTGTTTTTTGCGTTTTCGTCACCGTGTTCACGAAACAATTCAAGCAAACGAGCCTCTTCCTTTTCGTCAAGTGCTTTTGGAAAAGCACCCGTGTTCACAACGTGCAGAGCAAAGAAAAAAACACTTGAAAATACCTCTAAAATAGCAGATAAAAACATCAAAACAATCACTCCTTTTATACTAAAATATGATTTATTTCGACATTTGTTGCAGATAATAGCGTAAATTTCAATTTTTGTTAATAAATCGAGGAAATGATATGTTATAATAGGAATATATGCCTTAAAGAAAGGGATTGGCAATGTATTATTCAAATGATGCAAATGAAATATACAGAAGAATAGAGCGAAGGGATATTCGTCGAAACGGCAATAGTGTCGGACTTGTTATGATAATGTTTTCGGCATTGTCCATGCTTTTGAGTCTTGGACTAACCTATTCGCTACTTTTTATTACAAACAATGTTGAAACAGTGAGAGAATTGATAGGGAATGACCTTATTTTTTCTAATATCACAAATGCGATTTTCTCGGCAATTATTTTCATATTTCCGTTTTGCTTTTTAATGAGTGTGATGCGAACAAAAAGATTTGTGATACCAATGTTTTCGAAACCATACACAAGCAAATTTGATACAACATTGCTTTGCTTCTTTGGTTTTTTCGTGTCGTTTGCAGCAGGTATAGTTACATCACTTTTCAGCCAATTTTTCAGCATATTTTTCGGTGTAACACCTTATGTTCCGTCACTTGGAACGTCATATAGCAATTTTGGAACAGCGCTCGTGTTTGATTTAATATGCACATGCCTTTTTCCTGCATTGTGTGAAGAGTTTGCAATGCGAGGAGTGCTTTTAAATAGCCTAAGAAAGTTTGGAGACATCCCTGCAATAGTTATTTCGGCGCTTGTATTTGGCTTAATTCATGGCAATTTCACACAACTTCCATATACATTTGTAATGGGACTTGGACTCGGATTCATCACAGTTCGCAGTGGCTCAATTTATCCGGCAATGATTGTTCATTTTGGAAACAATCTGTTGGCAACGTTGCCAAAATGGATACCGTCAATAGACATACCGCTAACGATTTTTTTGATAATTACAAGTGTAATTGCCGCATTCTTGCTCAGCCGAAAAGGAATGCTTAATATAATTCAAGATGTACCATCATTTTTCAGTAAAGGCAAAAGAATATGGCTTCTTATATCAAGTCCTGTAATGATAGTGTTCATCATTTTTGAACTGATTTTATCGTTGAGGTTTTTCCAATGATGGATGTAAAATATATGCAACTCGCACTCGACCTTGCAAAGCAGTCTTATCTTGATGGAGAAGTGCCTGTTGGTGCGGTTATCGTTCAAAATGATAAAGTTGTCGGATGTGGCAGAAATATGCGAGAAACGAAAAACAATGCACTTTCTCACGCTGAAATAGAGGCAATCAATCAAGCGTGTAAAACGCTTGGCAGTTGGCGACTGTCGGATTGCGAAATGTATGTCACATTAGAGCCATGTCCTATGTGTGCGGGCGCTATTATCAACTCACGAATTAAGACGGTATACTACGGCGCAGATGATGAAAAAGCAGGTTCTGTGTGGTCGGTAATATCTATGTTTGAATTGCCGTATAACCATACACCGAATGTGAAAAGCGGAGTGTTGGCAGACGAATCGGAGAAATTGCTGACAGACTTTTTCGCTAACATAAGAAACACCAATAAAACCACTTGAAATACAAAGTTGAATATAGTATAATAATTTGTAAATGAATAACGAGAGGGAAGTATTATGAAATTAGGTATAGTTGGTTTGCCTAACGTAGGTAAATCCACATTGTTTAATGCAATTACAGACGCAGGAGCGCAAGCGGCAAACTATCCGTTCTGCACAATTGAACCAAATGTAGGTATGGTAGCAGTGCCCGATACTCGTCTTGACGAGTTGGCAAAGATGTACGAACCGAATAAAATAACACCAGCAGTTATCGAGTTCGTTGATATTGCAGGTCTTGTAAAAGGTGCGTCGAAAGGCGAAGGACTTGGCAATAAGTTCTTGTCGCATATTCGTGAGGTTGATGCAATCGTTCACGTAGTAAGATGCTTTGAAAATGACGATATTACTCACGTTGACGGCAGTATTGATCCCGCTCGTGATATCGAAACAATCAATCTTGAACTTATTTTCTCTGATATAGAAATGGTTGAGCGCCGCAGAGATAAAACTGCAAAGCTCTTGAAAGGGGACAAATCATTGCAGTCGGAAGTCGACTTTTTAAATCGACTTATCGAACACTTGACAGAAGGCAAGCCTGCTCGTTCAATAGAGAGAACAGATGACGAGAGTGCAATTCTTTCAACAATAGCATTGTTGTCGTCCAAACCTGTTATCTATGCTTGTA
>CADBMQ010000256.1 GCA_902795765.1 Oscillospiraceae bacterium
GAAAAATAAAACAATAATCAAACTACTCAGCATTTGTATGTCATTGGCTCTTTTGTTCGGTGCAGTAAACTTTTCACAAGCAGATACCGTGAAAAATGGTATTGTTGATGGCCGTTATTATGTTGATGGCGTTCTCCAAAAAGGTGCCGCTCTTATAAAGTATAACGACAACTATTATTACATTAAATCCAATGGTGAGATATATGTAGGAAAAATCGGAATTACCGAAGCAAATGCTCATGGATATGTAAAACCAGGCTCGTATGAGTTTGACAGCGAAGGAAAAATGATATTCAAAAACG
Source organism: Oscillospiraceae bacterium (assembly GCA_902795765.1). Taxonomy (GTDB): domain Bacteria; phylum Bacillota; class Clostridia; order Oscillospirales; family Acutalibacteraceae; genus RUG14109. The sequence continues at coordinate 303 of CADBMQ010000256.1, forward strand.
GTATAGTAGACGGCTTTTATTATGTAAATAACGAGTTGCAAAAAGGTGCTGCCCTTATTAAATATAACGGCAACTATTATTACATAAAATCAAATGGTGCGTTATATGTAGGAAAAATTTCAATTACTGAAGCAAACGCTCATGGATATGTAAAGCCAGGCTCGTATGAATTCGATAGCGAAGGAAAAATGATATTCAAAAATGGTTTCGTAAATGGCTACTATTATGTTAATAACGAGTTGCAAAAAGGCGCTGCACTTATCCAATATAACGGCAACTACTATTACATAAAGTCAAATGGCGAAGTTTATAGAGGCAGATTGTTTGTTACATTAGCAAATGCACACAATCTTGTTCCTGCGGGTTCATACGAATTTGATAACGAAGGAAAGATGATATTCAAAAACGGCATCGTAGACGGCTATTATTATGTACATAGCGAGATTCAAAAGGGTGCAGGTCTTATCAAACTCGATAATGACTACTATTACATCAAGTCAAATGGCGCAGTATTTGTAGGTAAGATTTTCATTACCGAAGCAAACGCACATGGGTTGTTGAAAGCAGGATCATACGAGTTTGGTGCTGATGGCAAACTCATAAATAGCCCGGTACCGACAACAACTGTTGCAACAACAGTTCCGACCACAACAAAACCAACCACTACTCCTACAACTACCACCACAACAACGAAGAAAACTTCGTCAGGTAGCGAATGGGACGAATTTTAATCAATAGCGAGTGTAGAAACCCACAGATAATTCTGTGGGTTTCTTTTTGTTATCGTGACGAAAAACTCTCTTTTTGAATATAATGCGATAGGGCAATGTTGCCCAAAGTAATAGGAAAAGGAATGATGTATATTTGAAAAGAGAGTTATTTTATGTAGGCAACGCAACTCGTGCATCAAGAGCGAGAAATATACTTCAAAAGCACGGAATACGTGCAGACATAGAACGAGGATATGACCGAGATCGTGGTTGTGGCTACTCGGTTTTGGTTATCGAAGAGTCGCTTGAAAAAGCGAATGAAATACTCAAAAAATATGGCATTGTGAACGGCAATGATTTACCTTGACAATGCCGCAACAACTTCGCCAAAGCCACAATCAGTTATAAATTCAGTATCAAATGCGATGCGAAAATACAGTATAAATTCGGGCAGAGGCGGATATAAAACTGCTCGTGATACCGAAGAAATGATTTATTCCGTGAGAGATACTGTCGCAACTTTTTTAGACGCAGAAAGTGCAGAAAATGTGGTGTTCACTCAAAACTGCACAACTGCATTAAATATTGCACTTTTCGGCTTGCTCAAAAGTGGCGACCATGTTGTTATATCACCGTTTGAGCATAATGCAGTTTTGCGACCGCTAAATCAACTTGCACAAATCGGTGTAGAATATACAATAGCCGACTGTGTGGCTGATATGGACAACTGCAAAAAAGCATTTGAGAGATGCATACGAAAAAATACAGTAGCCGTCGTATGTACACACGCATCGAATGTGTGTGGAGCAGTGTTGCCACTTTCGGAGTTGTCAGACTTGTGCCGAGAATATGGATTGCATTTTATAGTAGATGGTGCACAAACGGCAGGAATACTTCCAATTAGTGTACAAAAAAGCAAAATAGATTGCCTTGCCGTTGCCACTCACAAAGGGCTCTACGCACCAACAGGCACAGGATTACTTGTCACGGACTCAACCCCAAATCCACTCATATACGGTGGCACGGGAGGCGATTCGATGTCGCCAACTCAACCGAAAGAAATCCCCGAACGTTATGAAAGTGGAACGCTAAATCCCGTTATGATTGCAGGAATAGGTGCGGGAGTAAAATTTGTGTCCCCAATGCAAGAGCGAATATATAAACACGAAATGCGACTGTTAAAAATTGTTGAAAATGAATTCAAAAAGAACAGTTCCATCAAAACCTACACTATACCAAATGCAAAAATAGTTCCTGTTTTATCGTTTAATGTAGAGGATAAGACGAGTAGCGAAGTCGCAATGCTACTTGATAGATACGGAATAGCAGTTCGAGCAGGACTTCATTGTGCGCCACTTGCACACAAAACACTCGGTACACTTGATAGAGGAACAGTCCGTTTTGCACCAAGCGTGTTTACAACAGATAGCGAAATCGAATATTTCCTCAAATGTATATCGAAAATTTCTAAATAAAAAACAGCACCAATGCAGTAACGCTTGGTGCTGTTATCTTATACATTCAAAAGTTTATCAATTTCCGAATGAAACTCATCTTTGCTGATGTTACCACTCAAAAACTCAAATTTCAAATTCATAATATCTGAAAAAACACTATTATTCAAATCTTTGCAACTATCAATTTTAGTTTTTATGTAATCGAGAACGTCTTTTGCTTCTTTATTTATCGAACACTTAAAAGTCCACGAATTTTCGCTGCTGTAGTTGTCAAAATTAACCGAGCCTGGCAACTCGAATTGAATAAACCCGAGAGAAATTTTCGATGCAGATTTGAATTTAACAGCGATAATATCGGAGTAGTAAATCTCCTTTTCTCCATCAATTAACGAACTTGACATAAACGAAAAAGCAGATTTGTTTTTAACAAGTTTGATTTTATTTTCGTATATAAACATGGTTCGGTCATTACCTTTTAAACTTTTAACGAAGGTATTATCCAAAATTTAACAACTCCCAACATAATATTATTGCACCTATATAGGTGCAATAATATTATGTTGGGAGTTGTTAAATTTTGGATAATACCTTCGTTAAAAGTTTAAAAGGTAATGACCGAACCATGTTTATATACGAAAATAAAATCAAACTTGTTAAAAACAAATCTGCTTTTTCGTTTATGTCAAGTTCGTTAATTGATGGAGAAAAGGAGATTTACTACTCCGATATTATCGCTGTTAAATTCAAATCTGCATCGAAAATTTCTCTCGGGTTTATTCAATTCGAGTTGCCAGGCTCGGTTAATTTTGACAACTACAGCAGCGAAAATTCGTGGACTTTTAAGTGTTCGATAAATAAAGAAGCAAAAGACGTTCTCGATTACATAAAAACTAAAATTGATAGTTGCAAAGATTTGAATAATAGTGTTTTTTCAGATATTATGAATTTGAAATTTGAGTTTTTGAGTGGTAACATCAGCAAAGATGAGTTTCATTCGGAAATTGATAAACTTTTGAATGTATAAGATAACAGCACCAAGCGTTACTGCATTGGTGCTGTTTTTTATTTAGAAATTTTCGATATACATTTGAGGAAATATTCGATTTCGCTATCTGTTGTAAACACGCTTGGTGCAAAACGGACTGTTCCTCTATCAAGTGTACCGAGTGTTTTGTGTGCAAGTGGCGCACAATGAAGTCCTGCTCGAACTGCTATTCCGTATCTATCAAGTAGCATTGCGACTTCGCTACTCGTCTTATCCTCTACATTAAACGATAAAACAGGAACTATTTTTGCATTTGGTATAGTGTAGGTTTTGATGGAACTGTTCTTTTTGAATTCATTTTCAACAATTTTTAACAGTCGCATTTCGTGTTTATATATTCGCTCTTGCATTGGGGACACAAATTTTACTCCCGCACCTATTCCTGCAATCATAACGGGATTTAGCGTTCCACTTTCATAACGTTCGGGGATTTCTTTCGGTTGAGTTGGCGACATCGAATCGCCTCCCGTGCCACCGTATATGAGTGGATTTGGGGTTGAGTCCGTGACAAGTAATCCTGTGCCTGTTGGTGCGTAGAGCCCTTTGTGAGTGGCAACGGCAAGGCAATCTATTTTGCTTTTTTGTACACTAATTGGAAGTATTCCTGCCGTTTGTGCACCATCTACTATAAAATGCAATCCATATTCTCGGCACAAGTCTGACAACTCCGAAAGTGGCAACACTGCTCCACACACATTCGATGCGTGTGTACATACGACGGCTACTGTATTTTTTCGTATGCATCTCTCAAATGCTTTTTTGCAGTTGTCCATATCAGCCACACAGTCGGCTATTGTATATTCTACACCGATTTGTGCAAGTTGATTTAGCGGTCGCAAAACTGCATTATGCTCAAACGGTGATATAACAACATGGTCGCCACTTTTGAGCAAGCCGAAAAGTGCAATATTTAATGCAGTTGTGCAGTTTTGAGTGAACACCACATTTTCTGCACTTTCTGCGTCTAAAAAAGTTGCGACAGTATCTCTCACGGAATAAATCATTTCTTCGGTATCACGAGCAGTTTTATATCCGCCTCTGCCCGAATTTATACTGTATTTTCGCATCGCATTTGATACTGAATTTATAACTGATTGTGGCTTTGGCGAAGTTGTTGCGGCATTGTCAAGGTAAATCATTGCCGTTCACAATGCCATATTTTTTGAGTATTTCATTCGCTTTTTCAAGCGACTCTTCGATAACCAAAACCGAGTAGCCACAACCACGATCTCGGTCATATCCTCGTTCTATGTCTGCACGTATTCCGTGCTTTTGAAGTATATTTCTCGCTCTTGATGCACGAGTTGCGTTGCCTACATAAAATAACTCTCTTTTCAAATATACATCATTCCTTTTCCTATTACTTTGGGCAACATTGCCCTATCGCATTATATTCAAAAAGAGAGTTTTTCGTCACGATAACAAAAAGAAACCCACAGAATTATCTGTGGGTTTCTACACTCGCTATTGATTAAAATTCGTCCCATTCGCTACCTGACGAAGTTTTCTTCGTTGTTGTGGTGGTAGTTGTAGGAGTAGTGGTTGGTTTTGTTGTGGTCGGAACTGTTGTTGCAACAGTTGTTGTCGGTACCGGGCTATTTATGAGTTTGCCATCAGCACCAAACTCGTATGATCCTGCTTTCAACAACCCATGTGCGTTTGCTTCGGTAATGAAAATCTTACCTACAAATACTGCGCCATTTGACTTGATGTAATAGTAGTCATTATCGAGTTTGATAAGACCTGCACCCTTTTGAATCTCGCTATGTACATAATAATAGCCGTCTACGATGCCGTTTTTGAATATCATCTTTCCTTCGTTATCAAATTCGTATGAACCCGCAGGAACAAGATTGTGTGCATTTGCTAATGTAACAAACAATCTGCCTCTATAAACTTCGCCATTTGACTTTATGTAATAGTAGTTGCCGTTATATTGGATAAGTGCAGCGCCTTTTTGCAACTCGTTATTAACATAATAGTAGCCATTTACGAAACCATTTTTGAATATCATTTTTCCTTCGCTATCGAATTCATACGAGCCTGGCTTTACATATCCATGAGCGTTTGCTTCAGTAATTGAAATTTTTCCTACATATAACGCACCATTTGATTTTATGTAATAATAGTTGCCGTTATATTTAATAAGGGCAGCACCTTTTTGCAACTCGTTATTTACATAATAAAAGCCGTCTACTATACCGTTTTTGAATATCATTTTTCCTTCGCTGTCAAACTCATACGAGCCTGGTTTTACATATCCATGAGCATTTGCTTCGGTAATTCCGATTTTTCCTACATATATCTCACCATTGGATTTAATGTAATAATAGTTGTCGTTATACTTTATAAGAGCGGCACCTTTTTGGAGAACGCCATCAACATAATAACGGCCATCAACAATACCATTTTTCACGGTATCTGCTTGTGAAAAGTTTACTGCACCGAACAAAAGAGCCAATGACATACAAATGCTGAGTAGTTTGATTATTGTTTTATTTTTC
>CADBMQ010000257.1 GCA_902795765.1 Oscillospiraceae bacterium
AAACGGCGAAATTGATTTTGAAAAGCTCGAAAATGCTCCACTTGATGAGGCACGAGATGAGCTTATGGAAATTAAAGGTGTCGGCCCGAAAGTTGCCGACTGTGCTTTGCTCTTCTCGTGTGGCAGACTTGACGCTTTTCCGCAAGATGTGTGGATTAAGCGTGCTGTTTCGCAGTTGTATCCGAATGGCTTGCCCGAATGTTTTGGCAAATATGCTGGTATTGCACAGCAATATTTATTCCACTACGTTCGTACAACCGATATTGTAAAGTAAAAAACGGCAACCAAAAGGTTGCCGTTTTCATTTTATTTATCGTTCTTTTTTAGCGTTACAAGCTTGATTATCGAATAAACAAGTATTGCCGCTCCGACTACGATTGGAACGAGTCCTTGTGGTTTTTTATCAGGAGATAAAATATAAAATACTGTGCTTCCTATAATAATCAAAGTAAGCAAACAAATTATAATGGCAAGCTTTTTAGTTTCTTTCATTTTGCAACTTCCTTCTTAAAGTAACGGTAACGGTTCGAGGAAGATGATGTCATCTCTCTTCGATGCGTCACCCTCTGCGAGAACGGCACAAGATGCGACAATTTCGCCTCCTACCTTTTCGCACAACTCGATAACCGATTTAAGCGACTCGCCTGTTGATATAACGTCATCAACAATCAGCACTTTCTTGCCTTTTATTGCTTCTGCTTCCAATTCGCCGAGATACAAATGCTGAATATTTTCAGTTGTAATCGACTGAACATCAACAGAAATCGGGTTGCCCATATAAACTTTTGTGCCTTTTCTTGCAACGATATATCTTTTTCCGCTCTGCTTTGACATTTCATAAGCAAGTGAAATTGCTTTTGCCTCGGGTGTGAGAATAATGTCAAAATCAGGTGCTTTTTTCAAAAGTTCTTCTGCGACCTTTACTGTGAGTTCAGTATGGTCGAAAAGAATAAATGCCGCTATTGAAAGTTGGTCGTTGATCGGGTAGACCGGCAAATCACAATCCATACCCGCAATTTTCATCTTATAATAATCCACTTTAAAAACCTACCTTTCACACGTTTATCAAATTATCGCCTAAGAATTTGCCCGAAAGCAAGTGAAAATGAATATGGAAAACTGACTGCGCACCATATTCGCCTGAATTTGTGATAATTCTGAAACCTTTGTCGAGATTATTTTCCTTCGCAATCTTTGCCGCTGCCTCGAAAACCTTTGCGATAATAGCACTATTTTCCGAAGTAACATCTGCCGCCGAATTTAAAATATGCTCTTTTGGGATAATCACTGCGTGAAACGGAGCCTGAGGGTTAATGTCCTTAAACGCATAGACAAATTCGTCCTCATACACCTTGGTTGACGGGATTTCGCCGTCAACTATTTTACAAAATAAGCAATCACTCATAGTCGTTCTCCTTATTTAAGCATACCTTGAACAAGACCTTCAACTGCTGAAAGTGCATCGTTCATCTTTGAAATATCCTTACCGCCTGCCATTGCATTATCGGGACGGCCACCACCGTTACCACCTGCAATTTTTGCAACTTCACGAACGAGATTACCTGCGTGAGCGCCGTTTGAAAGTGCGTCTTTACCAACACCTGCGGCAAAAGTTACAGTTCCCTTTTCGGGATTTGCACTTGCAAGCACTGCTACTGCGTCGGAAAGTTTTGATTTGATTGTATCGAGCATTGATTTGAGAGTGTCGGAATCTGCGCCGTCAACTACTGTTGCGATAACTTTAACTGCTCCAACCTGTTTTGCGCTATCAAACAAAGAATCTACCTTTTGATCGGCAAGTGATGCGTTGATTGCTTTGAGTTCGCTCTCTTTTGCTTTGAGTTCTGCGCAAACCTGCTCGATTTTGCCACACAATTCGCCAACTGAACCTACTTTTAGAGTTGCAGCTGCACGAGAAAGCACCGACTGCTGATCAGCAAGGAACGAAAGCACGCCTGTGCCTGTTACAGCTTCAATTCGGCGGACACCCGATGCAACTGAGCCTTCGGAAGCAATGTGGAAAAGTCCAAGACGAGCGGTATTATCAATATGAGTACCACCACAAAATTCAACGCTTTCACCAGCGGTTACAACACGAACAACATCGCCGTATTTCTCTCCGAAAAGTGCCATTGCGCCAAGTTCTTTTGCTTTTTCTATCGGCATTTCCTCCATTGTGACATTGATTGCCGAGAGAATGTACTCATTAACAAGGCTTTCAACCTTTTTAAGCTCTTCTGCGGTCATTGCCGAGAAGTGTGTGAAGTCGAAACGAACTGACTTTGCAGTTACAAGTTGACCTGCCTGTTCAACGTGAGTGCCGAGCACTTCACGCAATGCATGTTGCAACAAGTGAGCAGCTGTGTGGTTACGCATAATTGAAAGTCTTGTTTCGCTTTCGATTGCGCAATGTGCCTTATCGCCAACTGCGATTTCACCACAAACAACTTCACCCTTATGAATGTAAACACCATCTGCGTTTTTAACTGTATCTGTGATTTTAACTTCTGCGTTATCGAGTTTCAAGGTACCACAGTCGCCAACCTGACCACCCGACTCTGCATAGAACGGTGTGCTATCGAGCGAGAGCATAACCTTCGCACCCTTTGACGCTGACGAACACTTTTCGCCATTCGACACGATTGCAGTTATTTCGCCGTCGCACTCAAAATCGGTATAGCCAACGAACTTAGTCGGCTGAACATCGGCAAACGGATCAGCCTCGCCTTCCCAAGCCTCTGCGCCTGGGTTTTTACGAGCATTTCTTGCACGTTCACGCTGTTCTTTCATAAGTTTGTTGAATTCTTCCTCGTCAACACCGATACCTTTTTCTTCGAGAATATCACGAGTAAGGTCGAGTGGGAAGCCGTATGTATCGTAAAGTTTGAATGCGTCTGCGCCCGACAAAGTGTTGTCTTTGATAGTCGGGATAAGGCTATCGAGCAAGCCGAGACCTTGGTCAATTGTCTTTTCAAAGCTCTCTTCTTCCGAACGAATGAGTTTCTTGATAAAGTCACGCTTTGCACCAAGTTCAGGATATGCACTTGCATTTTCGTCAATTACAGTATCGCAAACGTCAGACAAAAACGGATGATTTACACCGAGCAATCTGCCGTGACGAGCAGCACGACGAAGCAAACGACGCAAAACATAGCCTCTGCCCTCGTTTGACGGCATAACACCATCGCCTACCATAAATGTGGTCGAGCGAATGTGGTCGGTAATTACACGAAGTGAAACGTCAGTTTTCTCGCTATCACCATAGTTTACGCCAGCGATTTTGCTGATATGCTTCATAATATTTTGAACGGTATCAACCTCGAAAAGGTTTTCAACTCCCTGCATAATGCAAGCGAGTCTTTCAAGTCCCATACCTGTGTCGATATTCGGGTGGTCGAGCGGAGTATAGTTGTTGTTGCCGTCATTGTCGAACTGTGTGAACACCAAGTTCCAGAATTCAACAAAACGGTCGCAATCGCAACCTACTGCGCAATCGGGTTTACCACAACCGTGCTCTTCGCCACGATCGAAATAAAGTTCCGAGCAAGGTCCGCAAGGGCCAGAGCCGTGTTCCCAGAAGTTATCCTCTTTGCCAAGACGAACGATGCGGTCGGGAGATACGCCTACTTTTTCGGTCCAAATCTTGAATGCTTCGTCGTCATCTTCGTAAATCGAAACCCAAATTCTGTCAACGGGAAGTTTTACAACTTTTGTGACAAACTCCCAAGCCCATGCAGTTGCCTCGTTTTTGAAGTAGTCGCCAAATGAAAAGTTGCCGAGCATTTCGAAATATGTGCCGTGACGAGCAGTCTTACCAACACGCTCGATATCAGGTGTACGGATACACTTTTGGCAGGTTGTTACACGATGGCGAGGCGGTGTGAGTTCGCCTGTAAAGTATTTTTTCATCGGTGCCATACCTGAGTTGATGAGCAAAAGCGAGTTATCATTTTGCGGTATGAGTGGGAAACTCGGCAAACGAAGATGCCCTTTTGACTCGAAAAAGCTCAGATACATTTCACGAAGTTCGTTAAGTCCTGTCCATTCCATCTTAAATTCTCCTTTAAATAAAAAATCGCCTAATATAACACAACTCGGGACGCTGTCGCGCGGTACCACCCGAATTGCGTCATTAGACGCCTCTCGTTGCTCCAATATCGGTGAGCCTCCGCCATATTCTTTTGCGAGGTAGCAAGAACTGTTCCATACACGTCGTCACACCAACCCGACGCTCTCTGTCGTACTTTCCAATCCCATTCCTCGAATACGGAAAACTATATACTTAAATTATACTCCCGATTTTTTTGTTTGTCAAGATTTAGTTTTACCACTCATTTAATTTCTGTTGCCGTATTGCGACGGCGGCGCAGTCTATTTCTTTTGTACGAAAGAAATAGACGAAAGAACGTATGAGGGGAAACCCTTTCAATTGGGTTTCCCCTTCAATCCCCTTCCTGAATGACCAAGGGGCTATCAGCCCCTTTGGAAACCCTCTTTGGTTTGATTGTTTTATTTTGTTTATTCATCAATACGATTTTACACTCTACTTTATTTAGTTTTTCGATAACATACAAAAACCACCCCAAAAGGACTTGCCTTTTGGGGTGGTGCCGATTTAATTACATTTCAACGATAACTTCGTGTGCTTTGCCGTCGCCAACAACAGGAATAACATTGCCGTCAACTGCTTTGCCGTCAACAGTCATTGCCTTAACACCCTTTTGTGAGCCATTCGGGTTCTTAACTGTGATGTTATATGTATCGCCTCTGAACTTTCTTGTTACAGTAAAGCCGTCCCACTCGTGCGGAATACACGGATCAACCATAAGTCCGTTAAACTGCGGTTGGATACCGAGAATGAACTGTGTGATTGAATAGAGTGTCCACGATGAAGTACCTGTGAGCCAAGAGTTCTTTGCCTGACCTTGGTTCTTTGCGTCTTTACTTGCAATCATCTGTGCGTATACATACGGCTCCATCTTATGGATTTCCGAAATATCCTCTGTATATGCCGGGCAGATACGCTTATAAGTTTCAAATGCACGGTCACCTCTGCCGAGTTTGGTTTCAGCGATTGTGATCCACGGGTTGTTATGGCAGAAGATACCACCGTTTTCTTTGTATGAAGGCGGATATGAAGTTACCTCGCCAAGTTCAACGTGGTAGGTCTTATAAGTCGGGTCAAGGAGCGAGATACCGTACTTGGTATCAAGTCTGTCACGAACAGAGTTGAGCGCACGTTCTGCGTAACCCTCTTCGATACCGATTCCTGCCATTACGCAGAAGCCTTGCGGTTCGATATAAATCTGACCGTCCTCGTTTTCGTGAGAACCAATCTTTTTGCCGAATGCGTCATAAGCACGAACAAACCATTCGCCGTCCCAACCGTCTGCCATAACAGCATCGTACATCTTCTTGCACTCTGTTTTAGCGAAGTCAACTTCCTCGTTAATACCTGAAAGTTTCATAAGTTCCTGATAATCTTCGCCAACTGCAACGAACATACCTGCGATAAATACAGACTCTGCTACGCCACTTTCATAGTTTGCAGTTGTCTGGAATGATTCGCCGGGTGTTTTCGAGAAGCAGTTAAGGTTGAGGCAGTCGTTCCAGTCTGCTCTACCGATAAGCGGCAATCCGTGCGGGCCCAAGTTGTTTGTAACGTGGTGGAACGAACGAACAAGGTGGTCTGAAAGCGGTTTTGCCTTTTTGGGGTTGCAATCGTATGCAACGGGCTCGTCAAGAATTGACAAGTCGCCTGTTTCTTTAATATAAGCGGCAACACCGAAGATGAGCCACAACGGATCGTCATTAAAGCCTGAACCGATGTCGTTGTTACCCTTCTTTGTGAGCGGTTGATACTGGTGGTATGCAGAGCCGTCTTCAAGTTGAGTTGCTGCGATGTCGAGAATACGCTCACGAGCGAGTTCGGGAATGATATGTACAAATCCGAGCAAGTCCTGAGTTGAATCACGGAAGCCCATTCCTCTGCCGATACCCGACTCGAAGTATGACGCCGAACGTGACATATGATATGTAACTGTGCATTGATACTGGTTCCAAGTATTAACCATACGGTTAACCTTTTCATCGCAAGTATTTGCAACATAATTTGAAAGCTGAGTTTCGAAGTACTCGTGGAGTTTATCGAATGCTTTGTCGAACTGCTCTTCTGTATTGAAGTCTGCAAGCAAAGCACGAGCCTTTGTCTTATTTACTACACCAAGGCTTTCCCACTTATCTTCCTCTGCGTTTTCAACATAGCCGAGTGTGAAGATGAAAGTCTTGCTCTCGCCGGGAGCGAGTTTAACTTTGAGGCAATGTGATGCGATCGGCGACCAACCTGATGCAACTGAATTTGATGCTTCGCCTGAAAGCGGAACTTTTGGATCGCCAAAGCCGTTGTACATACCGATGAATGTTTCACGGTCTGTATCGAAGCCGTCAATCGGAGCATTTACGCTATAAACTGCGTAGTGATTACGGCGCTCACGATACTCTGTTTTGTGGTAGATTGCACTTCCGTCAATCTCAACTTCACCGATTGAAAGGTTACGTTGGAAGTTGGTCATATCGTCAAATGCGTTCCACAAACACCACTCTACGAATGAGAATACTGAAAATTCTTTCTCTTCGGGGCTGCCATTTGTGAGTTTCAACTTAGTAACTTCTGCGGTATATCCGAGCGGTACCAAAACAGTTTGTTCAGCAGTAAGACCGTTCTTTCTGCCTGTGATACGAGTATAGCCCATACCATGACGGCACTCATAGAAATCGAGCGGTGTTTTAACGGGCATCCAACCCGGTGTCCACAAAACTCCACCATCATTGATATAGAAGTATTTTCCGCCTGCATCAGTCGGAACGTTGTTGTAGCGATAACGTGTAAGACGCAACATACGAGCATCTTTATAGAAACTGTAACCGCCTGCTGAATTAGAAATCAGCGTAAAGAAATCCTCTTCTCCAAGATAGTTTATCCAAGGATAAGGGGTTTCAGGGTTTGTAATGACATATTCTCTTTTTTGGTCGTCAAAATAGCCGTATTTCACTTTTACAAAATCCTTTCTGCAATAAAGATAATTTACCAAAAACATAATATCACAAAAAAATCATTTCTGCAAGAGTTTTTTGTTTTATTTTTTGTTTTATATATAATTTAATAAATATTTACGAAAAATTCTTTCTTTTATGTCGATTTACTATTGCACAAAACGTCAAAATATTGTAAAATTATAATAAGTATATTAGGGGGAATCATAAGGTATGGAGTTTTGGGACATTGTCGATAGGCACGGTAAACCTACCGGCAAGAAAATTTGCCGTGGCAAATTAAATCTTAAACACGGCGAGTACCATCGTGTTGTCCATGTTTGGGTGTTCTTTAATAACAAGTTCTTAATTCAAAAACGCAGTTTAAATAAAATGCCGATGCCCGGTGAATGGGCTGCGACCGGTGGTTCTGTTATCGCAGGGGAAACTCCTGTTGCGGCGGCATGCCGAGAACTTTCGGAAGAGTTATCTATTTCTGCCGAGCCTGAGCAGTTGAGCCTTGTTGCTCACATGGTTCGCAAAAACTCAATTCTCGATGTTTACAGCCTGCACATCAATGTTGATGCCGACTCACTTGATTTGCAAGAAAGCGAAGTCGAAAGTGTCAAGTGGGTTACCAATTCGCAACTGCGTCAGATGATTAAGGATGGCGAATTCCACAACTACGGCTTCGAATATTTCAACTATATTTTCCCTCTTGTTAAATAGTCAATCTGACGAAAGGATAGATTTTTACCTATGAATAAATACGAGAATTTGTGTTGCCCTGTTTGCCACGCAAAGTTCTTTGAAGATGACGACATTGTGGTCTGCCCCATTTGCGGTGCACCTCACCACAGAGATTGCTACAAATACGAAGGTCATTGCCACTTTGAAAGCGACCACGGGACTGAAAATCAATGGAAAATGCCCGAGGTTTCCGAGCCGACTCTTTATTGCAAACATTGTGGCGAGCCGATGAAGGTCGGTCAGGAATTTTGCTCTGCTTGTGGAAAAATGCAGAACGATGAGTCCGAGCAAAATACCGAGCAAAACGATCAACAACCGAATTTTGGTGGGTTTAATCCGCAAGACGGTATGAACTTTAACCCCGATTTCGCAAAAATGTACAACATCAATCCCGATGAGGAAATTGACAAGGATATTACCGCCGGTGATGTGCTTAACTTCACAGGTCCGCAGGGATTTAGATACTTGAACATCTACAAGCGTCAGTTGAAATCGGGTGGCAGAGTCGGTTGGAACTGGATTTCGTTCCTGTTCCCCGAAATTTGGCTTTTTGCCCGTAAGATGTGGTTTTTGGCTGTGCCTACCTTTATTATCAACTGCGTTCTTTCGGCTATGACTCTCATTTTGATAGAGCCGTATATGCAAAATGCAATGTCATATTTCGATATTGCGAATTCTCTTTCGCCAAATGATATGAAATTTGTCGGTATGTTTGGAATTTGCCTTCTTATTATAAAGGTGTTTTTCGGTATGTTCGGCGACTATTTCTATCGTCAGCACTCATTTAAAAAAATACGCCAACTCAAATTGCAGAACACAACAGATAAACTTGACTTTCTTCAAGCAGGATCTGTTAATGTTCTTGTTATTTTTATCTCGTACTTTGCATCAAGTGCGCTTGTTCAATTACTTGTTATATTGCTACAAAACTTGCGCTTCTAAATTTTTTTGAAAGGATTTTTTATTATGAACAAAATTTGTCCAAAATGTAATGCTGTGAATGATGACAACGCTAATTTCTGCCGTTACTGTGGTAGTGCGTTGCCGAAAGTTGAAAACACCCAGCCGAATAACGAGGGTACATACGCTAACTACTCGTCGGCTAATTCAAATCAATACCAAAATGCACAGACCTATACTGATGCCACTCAAAATTATCAAGGCGATATTTTTGGTGTACCTGCGAATGAAATTTCTGCTTGTGTCGGAAAACACGCAAACCAAAAGTATATGAACGACTTTTTCAAAAAGGCTAGAACAGGCAAGAAAACAGGATTTAATGTTGTTGTGTTCTTGTTTGGTTTGCTTTTTGGCCCGTTTGTTATGAGTTTTTGGTTTTTCCACCGCCGTTTGAACAAAATCGGTGCAATTATTGCGTTGGTTGGTATTTTGACCACTTGTGCTTCGTTCTGTGCGACCATACCTGTTATGCGTGCCGCTGCACAGATTGGTTATGAGGCTATGCAAGCCGAAGTAAACAGTTTCTCGAACAAATACAAAAACAATTCGTCTCCGTTTAACTTTGACGAGTTTAGTGATTTCGATGAGTTTGATGAATACAATTTCTATTTCAACAACGATAAATTTAAAGACAAATTCAAAAATGACACTCCTCTCTCAAGTGATAGAGTTTTGAAGATTTTAGAAGAAAACGGTGTAAATGCTAACTACGGAATTATTCTCGCCGTTGTTACACTTCTTGTTTTTGCTATCAGAATTACCTTGTGTATCGTATGTGGTATCTTTGCGAACGCTTGGTATCTCAAAGATATTATCGCTCGAATTAACAAGTTGAAATCGACAAATCCACAAGCAACTACTGCCGATATTGAACGTGTTGGTGGCACAAGATGTGCAATCTGGGTTACACTCTTAGTATTGGGCATTGTTTTGGCGACCGTATTACCGATTGGTGTTTTTGCGTATTTGTTTTCTAGCATGGGAATTTTATAATTAACATACAAAATCAAGGAGAGATATTATGAAAAAGGTTACAAAAGCGATTATCCCAGCCGCAGGACTTGGCACTCGTATGCTCCCCGCATCGAAAGCTATCCCGAAAGAGATGCTCCCGATTGTTGACAAACCTGCTATTCAGTACATTGTTGAAGAGGCTGTCGAAGCCGGTATCAAAGACATTCTTATCATCACAAATCGTGGTAAGGGTGCTATGGAAGACCATTTCGACCACAACTTTGAATTGGAATATAATCTTCGTCAAAAAGGCAAAGATGACATTTTGAAAGAGCTCGAAGGCGTTGCCAAACTCGCTAACATTACTTTCTTGCGTCAAAAAGAGACAGGTGGTCTCGGCGATGCAGTTTACAAGGCAAAGACTTTTGTTGGTGACGAGCCGTTTGCAGTTTTGTATGGCGACGATGTTATTATTGGCGAAAAACCTGCTATCGGCGAAATGTTAGAAGCATTCGAGCAGAGTGGTGGCGAAGGCGGTGTTGTTGGCGTTAAAGAAGTTGCAGCCGAGCAGATTGTTAAATACTGCACACTCGATGTTACTCCGCTTGAAAACGGCGTTATGAAAGTCAACGATATGATCGAAAAGCCGAAGCCCGAGCAGATTATGTCGCTTTATGCTATTCTTGGCAGATGTATTCTCCAACCCGAAATCTTCGATGTTCTCGAAAAAACTCCGAAAGGTGCAGGTGGCGAGTTGCAGTTGACTGATGCTATGGCAACTCTTGCTCGTGAGGGCAAAATGTATGCTATCGAGTATAGTGGTACTCGTTACGATATGGGTAACAAACTCGGATTTTTGATTGCAAACATCGAGCATGGTTTGAATCA
>CADBMQ010000258.1 GCA_902795765.1 Oscillospiraceae bacterium
CGGGATAGCACTTTGCCAACTCATTTATCGACAAGCCCGACGTACCTGTGCAAGAAAAAGCGTCATCTTTCATAGACGATGCAATTCTCTTTGCTATTTCGGACTTTATCGGCAAATCCTCTTTTACGCTCTCGAAAATCAAATCCGATTCAGCCACGCATTTTTCCAATGACGAGAAGTCCATCGGAATTAAATTCTTCGCAATGCTATCTGCTCGAACGGATTTGACTGCTTTTGCAACTGACTTTTCGGCAGTTTCCAAGCTTCTGCACACCATATATACTTTCGCATCACCAAACGATGCGAAAATTCCGCAAACATTTGCACCCATTGTGCCGTTTGCTCCGATAACCGTTACAGTTGTTACCATTTACTCAATCCTTACTCAAAAAATCTAATTGGTTTTGCAGGGCAACCCACTGCTGTGCATTTATCGGGAATATCACTAACAACCACTGCACCTGCGCCTATAATCGTATTCTCGCCAATGTTTTTGCATTGTATAATCTGCGAACCCGTACCGAGTTCGGTGCATTTTCCAACCGTTACCGCACCCGAAACATTGACACTCGGATAGAGAGTATCAAAATCGCCCAACACCACATCGTGACCTACTGTGCAATCCAAATTGATTATGACATGGTCACCGATTGTGAAGTTCACAGTTAAAACTGTATGTGCGCAAATTATTGTTCCAACGCCGATTTTATGTAATTTCGACATCTCAACGCTCGGATCAATTACTGTTGCAAATTTTATATCGGGATTAAGATTTGTGACTTTTTCGATTACTTTTTTACGAATATGAGATGCTCCTACTGCGCATACAAAATACGAATTTGAATATTTCAAAACATCGTCCGATGTTCCGATGACTTTGTATCCGTTAATCTCTTTACCTTGAATGGACAAATCATCGTCAAAAAATCCTAAAATGTTCCATTCTGCGGATTTTTCGTTTATTCGTTCAACAAGCCACAAGACCTCACGGCCAAATCCACTTGCACCGATTATTATTAAATCTTTCATCAATTACCCCAAAACTCTTCCATTGTATCGCAAGTTTCGCTACTTATACCTGTACGACATAAAACTGCCTTTATGGTATCAATAACAATGCGAACATCCATCAAAAATGATACATTTTCAACATAATAGACGTCCAACTTAAATTTTTCGTCCCACGACAGACTGTTTCTGCCGTGTGCCTGTGCATATCCCGTAAGACCGGGACGCACATCGTGGCGATGTCTTTGCTCCTCTGAATATCTATCGAGATATCTAACAAGCAACGGACGAGGACCTATGAAAGCCATATCGCCCTTTAATATGTTAATAAGTTCGCCAAGTTCATCGAGCGAAGTTTGTCTTAAAAATCTGCCAAACTTATTAAGTCGCTTATCATCAGGCAAAAGATTGCCATCTTTATCTTTTTCATTAGTCATTGTGCGAAACTTGATAAGCCTGAAAATCTT
Organism: Oscillospiraceae bacterium; assembly: GCA_902795765.1. Lineage (GTDB taxonomy): Bacteria > Bacillota > Clostridia > Oscillospirales > Acutalibacteraceae > RUG14109. Next base: position 1,476 of record CADBMQ010000258.1, read on the forward strand.
TTCTTTTCCTGTTCTCTTATCAATTTTGCCAGGACGCTCCTGAACAAAAAACGGATTGCCTTTCATCGCTATCACACCAACAACTATGAGAATAATCAACAATGGTGACAACGCCAAAATCAATATGAGAGATATAAAAAAGTCAATTCGTCTTTTAACAATTTTATTATAAAAACCGTCTTTTTTCATACTGTTCCTCATTCAAAACAAGCACGAACAATTTCGATAATCGCTTTTTGCTGATCTTCTGTCATTTTATTATCACTCGGCAGGCACAAACCTCTGTTGAAAATGTCTGCACCAACATCATTTTTAACGCTGACAAACTCAGTTGTTTTGTAAATCGGTTGCATGTGCATCGGCTTCCAAATCGGTCTGCCCTCGGCATTTATGCTTTTAATAGCCTGTAAAATTTCGGTCGGGCAACTTTTGCCTTTTTCTGCAACAAATTCAGCGTCACAGTCGCTTCTTGTCTGCTTACACATATAATCTTCGTCTATAATCAAAGCCGAAAGCCAGAAATTAGGATTTGTATTTTCAACGATAGGATTCATTTTAACAGGCAAATCAGCAAACGCTTCTTTATATCTATTATAGATCGCTTTTTTCTGCTTACAATGCTCTTCAAGATAGTCGAACTGACCACGAATAACACCTGCAATGACATTGCTCATTCGATAGTTATAGCCGACATCTTCGTGCTGATACCAATCTGCCATCTCACGAGATTGTGTTGCCCACTTACGAGCAGTTTTTGCAACACTTTCATCATCTGTCAAAAGGCATCCGCCTGATGAACCTGTGATAATTTTGTTGCCGTTAAACGATACTGCCGAATAGTCGCCAAAGCAACCGCACGGCTTACCGTCAACATTTGCACCCATTGCTTCTGCCGCATCCTCAATCAAAACTGCGTTATGTTTTTTGCAGATTTCTTTGATTTCCAAAATCTTACCGGGGAAACCATACAGCTCTGCATAGATAACCATTTTAACATCGGGATATTTTTCAAATGCTTTTTCGAGAGCGACAGGGTCCATATTCCAAGACTCTTCTTCTGTATCAATAAATACAGGCTGACCTCCCTCGTAAATTACAGGATTAAGCGTTGCCGCAAAAGTCATATCAGAACAAAAAACTCTTTTTCCTTCTAATGAGCCTTTGTTATATTCTGCTTTTCCGTATAACTTTTGAGCCGCAATTTTTATGCACAAATGCAATGCGCTTGTGCAACAATCCAAAGCAACGGCATATTTTTTCCCTATTTTCTCTGCACAAATCTTTTCCTCTTGATTTATGTTTTCGCCAATCGTGGACATCCAATTTGTATCGTATGCTTCTTTTACATATTTCATTTCCTCACCGTGCATTGTCGGAGAAGAAATATACAAATGTTCGTTAAATGGCTTCAAACTGCTCCCTAAAAACATCTATCTCATTACCCTCTTACTGATTTATCTCACATATTGCCATAACTTTTGTAATGCTTTTTATAATATTCTTTATAATACTTTCCACTTGATCTTTTTGTCTTTGAACCATATTTATTCAAAACAACTCCAAGCACATTAGAGCCACTCTTTCTAAGCTGTCCTACAACGCTTTGTACAACAGATGTTCTGTTTCTATCAACACCTATAACAATCATCGATCCGTCACATTGCTCTGCAATAACTGCGGCATCAATTACCAATCCAAGCGGAGGAGTATCCAAAATAACATAATCGTACTCTTCTTTTAAATCTTTGATGAGTTGACTGAAATGCTGACTTCCAAGCAACTCGGCAGGGTTGGGAGGATATTTACCCGAAAAGACAATATCGAGTGTCGGGAACTGTGTACTATGTTTACATTCATCAAAAGTGCACAATCCCGAAAGATATTCGCTAAGACCTCTTGCGTTTTTTGTATCAGTGTTTCTTCCTTCCATAACCGACTTTCTCAAGTCGCAGTCGAGAACAATTACTTTTTTACCGAGTTCTGCAAGACTCACACCCAAGTGAAGAGAAATAACGGTTTTACCCTCGTTAACGTCACAGCTTGTGATTGCTATTGCTTTAATGTCTCTGCCACAAAACTGCATATTTGTACGCAAAACTTTGTATGCTTCTTCGGTGAAATAGTTTTTCATACCCGGAAGGGTAATGTTAGTAAAATTACTCATCGTCTTTTTCTCCTTCCTGCTGTGTTTCTACCTGCACATCGTCAATTTGCTCGTCTTCGATTTGCACATCATCAATTTGCACATCGTCAATTTGTTCGTCTTCGATTTGCTCGTCATCTTGCGGTACTTCGAGCGCTTGATTTTCGTATGCTGAATAACTATTATAAGTTCCGAGATATCTATAATACTTTTTCTCGTGTTTAGTGTAATACTTCTTTTCACTTTCGGAATAAGCATCAGGGATAATACTCAAAACGCTGAGTCCCAAATACTTTTCAACATCCTTTTCGGTTGAAACCTTATCGTCAAAAAGCGAAATTATAAGGAATATCAAGTATACTACAAACGCAGTTACCGCCCCGATGATAAAATAAGTTATCAGACTGACTTTATTGCAAGGAGCCGTGCTTACCGTACCATACTTAAACGGATTAACCTGGTTAAATCCCATAACCTTTTTGATTTTTTCAGCACCGACTTTACAAATGCAGTCAACAATTTCTTTCGAAAGTGCGCTGTCTTCTGTTTTAACAGATATTTCAAGAATACGAGTATTCGCAGGGTTGGTTATCGTCATACCTCTTGACAATTCAGCCGGAGTCATATTGAGTTTAAGCTGACCGATAACTTCATCAAGTACTGCGCCACTTTTAAGCAAATATGTACAGTCGTTTACAACCGACAAAGCCAACGAGAACTCATAATAATTTGATTTGTTATTCTCATTTTCCTGCTTTAATATGTACAAAGTTGCCGTTGATTTGTAGAGAGGTTTAAATGTTTGATAGTTGTAGAAAAATACACCCGATACAACAACTACCGCAGCAATCAACATTATGATAAATTTGCTGACAAACACGTCCCACAAATCTCTCAGTGAAATAAATTTTATTATTTCTTGATTTTCCATTCTCTTTCCCTTTCTTAATGTATATTCAAAATTACTTTTCCGTTGTTAATAAATAAATCATCTGCGTACGATTGTTCTGTTTTCTTCGCAACCCATTCATAGGTCTTTTTCAGCGTTGGCGGACGTTTTGTCATATTATGAGCGTCCGAGCAAACCAAATCTGCAAGTCCACGTTTCAAAATCGCTCTACTGCGTCTTTTAGCATTAAATCCCCATTGCCCGAACACCGACATTGCATTTACTTGAATTATTATTCCGCTTTCTTTTAATTGCATAACGTCTTTAATATTCAAGCCATATCGTTCGGTGTGAGCCAAAATCGGTTTATATCCGCCAGACAACAGATTATGCAGTGCGTCAAAAATCACTTCTTTTTCTTCTGTTTCGTAGAAGTCGATTAAAACGTATTTTGAATTGTTTATCGTCAAACATTCGCCCTTTTTCAACCACTCCATCATTTGCGGACTGTAATGCAATTCGTTTCCGAAAAATATATAAACATCATCAACAGAATTTTTTATCTGCTCAAACGAAGCGTTTCTCTGTTCTGCCGAGTATTTATAGTACGCCGTATGAAAGTGAGGTGTCATGCAAATGTAATCTGTACCATCTGCTTTTGCAGTTTTTATCATCTCAATCGTATTTTCAATCGACTTTGCACCATCGTCAAGTCCGAAAGCGATGTGAGTATGAATATCAACAAACCCTTTCAATAAATAACTCCTTTTTAAATATTTAAGAGTATAACATCCTATTATCCCATATTTAATATGATTATATCATTTTTTCAACCTTTTTCAATAATTATTTTCAAAAAATGATTTTTACAATTCTTCTCTCTTTTTGAATATTTTTCCTATAACAACAAACTTCATTTATATCTTATATTTTTTATCAATATGCGAGTATAACTCGCCCATTAACTCATTTGACGGCGTTTCTGCGTCTTTAAGCGAAAACTCAATACCGAGTTTTTCGTACTTTTCGTTGCACAAATTACGAAACGGAAGCAGTTCAATTCTCTCAACGCACGAAAATCGGTTGGCGAACGCATTAAGTTCCTGAACCGATTTTATGCTATCGCTCTTCTGTGGAATTATAACACGGCGAAGCCACGTTTTTATCTGCCGTTTTTCGAGTTCGAGCATAAACTTTTCGGTATTTTCAAGACTGCCACCTGTGTATTTTCGATACTCTTCATCGGTCGGGTACTTATGGTCGAGCAATACCAAATCGGTATATTGAAGCAAATTCAAAACATCGGAATTCAAAACGCAACCCGATGTATCGAGTGCCGTATGAACACCCGCAGTTTTCAGTTTCGAAAAAAGTTCTGCAACGAAATCTGCCTGACAAAGCGGTTCGCCACCCGAAACGGTAACTCCACCGTTTTCACCAAAATACGAGCGGTATCGCAATATCTTTTTGACAAGCGAGTCCGTATCAACTTCGTTGCCGCCCGAAAAATC
>CADBMQ010000259.1 GCA_902795765.1 Oscillospiraceae bacterium
AAACGCCGCCCCCGCAGCGCCCCGGCTTTTATGCAGACTGTTGGTTTAAGTCAACAACGATGTTGCTAATATATTTCTTCAAATACTTGTTGTTTGATTGTCAAAATGAATATGAATTGATGATTATGACTCTGTTTTTTTTCCGTGCATTTCTCCACCTGCATCACGGACGAAACGAATAATTTCGGTCACTAAACTTGCATTGTCTGCATATGCAATTATGCGTACATTTACATCGTTTGTTGTCTTTTTTGTAGATGCGTCTGTTGCATTTAGATATGTTGAAAGTCTGAACTCAGTCCTGTTTGCACTATCAATAGCTATGTCGGCATATTCAACTGCGTTTTTGCTGATATAATCACATTCTAATTTGCCTACATGGGTCCAAGATACAGGAATAGGCGGAATTTGCTCGCCATCTGCCCAACATACTTTTACATGCACATTTCTTGCGGTCTCAACTCCTAAATTTTGAACGGCAATGCGAATGTATCTATCGCCTGTTGCAGAAGAATTGCATATTTCTGAAGGCTCTATATTGAGCCTGGCTTTATTTTTATGTCGTATAACAGCTTGTATGATTGGCGTGCATATTGTGACTATCACACCAATCGCAGTGATGATTGCTAAAAATAATTGAATTTTATCTGAAGGAGATAAGGCAGAAGATATTGCTGCTACATTTGATGAGGATGAAAACATAAAATTCCTATTGTAAGTTGATGATATGTGCTTTTAAATATAACAAATTGAGTTTGTTGCTTTATGCATGCTAGAATTGTTTAATTTCGTCGCTTGATACAATGAAGGGTGGCAGAGACTTTATTTTATGGTTATATTTACTGTATGAAAAAGTTTGTTGCTTTTATACTTTTGGGAGTGAGCCTTGTATGTGAAGAGGCTTTTGTAGCCTGTTCTGGTGATGCTGTTTCTTCTCAGGAAGGAACGCACGATAATGCAGAACGTTTGTCATCGAGTTCGTTTAAATTAGATGGAGTCGATGTTGACTCAGTTAGAATGAATCAGTTAAGTAGCTCTTATGAAAGGTATTCGTCAGCATTGAAAGAGACTAGTTCGTCGAGTGAAAATGTGGTGAATTTGTCGTCAAGGGGACCGGAAACAAAAGAAGAATATTATGCTGAATATGATGACGATTCCCTTTATGTGGTTATATGTGGAAACAATGCCTTTGATGTTAAAGGAAGTAATTGTTATCGTAAGTATTCGAAATGCCTGGCTCAAAAAAAAGGTGATGGCTATAACCGGTGTGTTTCGTGGACCGGTAAAGGTTGTCCTGCTGATGCGTATTATTCGTCTGGCTGTGTAAATTCAACTTGTACAAAGTGGGAAACTGTTTATTCGTTTGATTCTTCTTTTGTTTTGTCGAATCCTTATTGTGAATATTCTATAAGGCCTAATTATACAGTTGGAATGGCCTGTTTGCAGAATAGTGGCTTTATAAAAAATGAAGTTGATAAAGAATTGTTTGTTTGTGATGCAGATAGTTTAAGATTGCCTACGAGTATAGAATTAGAATTGGGTAAAATTTGTACCTCTTTCAACCAAACAGAAATTTTTGAAAAAGAAGATTTTCAATATGAATGTAAAAAAAGAGGGTGGGTTAGAAATCTTCTTATAGATTCTATTGTAGATTCTAGAGATAGTTCTGTTTATAAAACGATAAAGGTTGGTAATCAAGTTTGGATGTATGATAATTTGACCTTTGACAGAGATTCAAGCTGGTGTGCTTCTGAATCCGATTGTAAAATTAATGGCCGCTTGTACACTTGGGCTGCAGCGATGAATTTGCCTAAGGAGTGTAATGATAAGTTTTGTGGCTCTACAGTTTTTTTTGATCAGGGAGCTTGCCCTGAAGGTTGGGTTGTTCCTAACGCGAAACAATTGGATTCTTTGTATACTTATGCAAAAAAGAATGATGTTTTTGATCAAGTAAATATTCCACAGATGTATGGATATATTACTCAATTGTGGACTCGGGATTATCCTGGAACATCGGCAACGCAAGCTTACCAAATGTATAATCAGGAAAATACAACTATGGAAATGAGAATGATTGCTGAACCGAAATCAAAAGGTGTTTATGTAAAATGCTTGCAAGGTGTTCTTGATGTGGAAACAAATCCGTATGATTATGAAAAAATTAAAGATGAACGTGATGGTAAAGAGTATCGAATAGTAACGATTGGCTCTCAAACATGGATGGCTGAGAATCTGAATTATGATGCTGGCTCAGAACAGTCTTGGTGTTTTTTGTTTTTAGAAGAAAATTGCGAAAAATATGGACGTCTTTACACTTGGGATGCGGTTATGGGAAATTTACCCAAAGATACAAATGGGTATGTGGCAAAAGAATATATTGAACAACCTCATCAAGGAATTTGTCCTAGTGGTTGGCATGTCCCTTCTGATTCAGAATGGATTGATTTGAAGGAATATGTGAATGATGATGGTGGGTCGCTAAAATCAAGTTTTGGATGGAAATCAAATGGAAATGGTTCTGATTTATATCACTTTAGGGCTTTGCCTGCTGGGTATACCGGAAACATAGAACATTATGAATCCTATGATAAAGAGAGCCATGGAATTGGTTCTATTACTTTCTTTCACACGACAAAACAAAGTGCGGTAAATATTGTTTTTGTCGGATCTTTGACTAATGCTTATGCTACCGTATGGTCTAGTGGAGTTCCAAAATATGCAGGAGCTTCATTGCGATGTGTAAGGAATGAAAGTATAGAG
>CADBMQ010000260.1 GCA_902795765.1 Oscillospiraceae bacterium
CAAGATAAAATTACGCATATTTTGACTTCGCACGAACAAGGTGCATCTCATGCTGCTGACGGCTATGCACGTAGTACGGGAAAAGTAGGTGTTTGTTTTGCAACGTCTGGACCGGGTGCGACAAACCTTACAACAGGTATCGCAACCGCATATATGGATTCATCACCAGTTGTATTTATTTCTTGTAATGTTGGTGAGAATCTCATTGGTAAAGACACATTTCAAGAGGTAGATATTACAGGTATTACAATGCCTATCACCAAATGTAACTATCTTGTTAAAAGAGTTGAAGATTTGGCAGATATAGTTCGTGAGGCTTTCGCTATTGCTCGTAGTGGACGCCCAGGTCCTGTATTCATTGACATCTTAAAAAATGTAACAGCGGCTATAACAGAATATGAGCCTCTTACAAAAGATAAGCATTTTTCGGACGGTAGATTGGCTGCTTTGTTGAAACGTTCGTCACATGATTTTAAAGCACCAACCCCCGATACTTGTGATATCGACTTGCTTGTTGATATGATTAAAGAGTCGAAAAAGCCACTTGTAATTTGCGGTGGTGGTGTGGTTCGTGGTAGAGCACAAGAAGAATTTACGAAGTTTGTAGAAAAAATTGATTCGCCTGTTGCGATTACTGTTATGGGTGCAGGTGGATTTAAGGGAAGAAATCCACTTACAACAGGAATGGTAGGTATGCACGGCTCACAAGCATCAAATATGGCTTGTGATGGTTGTGACTTGCTTATCGCAGTTGGTTGTCGTTTTTCTGATCGTGTTGCACTTGATCCTGATAGTTTTGCATCACAAGCAAAAATTGTTCAGATAGATATTGACCGTGCTGAAATCAACAAAAATGTTAGAACGACGCACCATATTATCGGCGATGCAAAAAAGACACTTAAAATGCTTAACGAGCGTGTTCCTGAAATGAAACACGATGAGTGGAAAGAGTATGTTTTCTCATTTAAAACCGAAACTGAGTATGATGAAGGCGGTAATTTACTTACACCTAAGCAGATTTTGAATGCGATTGCAAAACTTATGCCACAAGATACAGTTGTTGCAACAGATGTTGGTCAACATCAAATGTGGGCTATTCAGCATTTCCATTTCGACTATGCAGGTCAGTTGCTTACATCCGGTGGCTTCGGCACAATGGGATTTGGCTTAGGTGCTGCAATTGGTGCAAAAGTAGGTAATCCCGATAAGACAGTTATACATATCACAGGTGACGGAAGTTTCCGTATGAACTGTAATGAACTTGCAACGGAAGAGCATTACAATATCCCTGTTATTACTTTTGTGTTTAACAATAAAACACTCGGTATGGTTCGTCAGTGGCAAAACTTGATTTATAATAAGCGTTTTTCTGAAACAACGTTAAATCATGGTCCTGATTTTGTGAAACTTGCTGAGGCATATGGCTTGAAAGGTTGCCGTGTTTGTAATGTTGAACAACTTGAAAAAGCAATTACAGATGCGATGAATAGCGGATGCGGTTACGTTATCGACTGTGCTATCGATACCGATGAAATGGTAAGACCTATGGTAGGTGGCGGTAGTCATATTACCAAATTTATTGTTAGTTAAGGAGGGCGTGGTATGGACGAAGTTAAAAAGCAGACACTTGCCGTGTTGGTAGATAATGAAGCGGGTGTTCTTTCCCAAGTAACACGCCTGTTTTCGAGAAAAGGTTATAACATAGAATCTCTTGCTGTTGGTGTTGCAAACGATCCTACAACTTCTCGTATTACGATTGAAGTATTAGCCGATGATGATCACACCGTTTTGTTGTGTAATCAGTTGCGTAAACTGTTTCCAGTTCACTCGGTAAAGCTTATGACACATAGTACTTCAATCAGGCGTGAGCTTGTGCTTTTGAAAGTTAGCACACCGACAAGCGAGAGACGAAACGAAGTTATACAAATTGCAAACATTTTCAGAGCGAGCATCATTGATGTTTCTGTTGGCTCTCTGACACTTGCTGTAATAGGCGATGAACAGAAAACCGAAGGCATCACTAATATATTGTCAGAGTTTGAGATTATCGAACGAGTGAGAACAGGTGTTGTAGCACTTGAAAGAGGCAACATAACCATCTATGATGAGACAAAAGAAAAAGGAGAGTTTAACTATGGCAAAAATGTATTATGAGAAGGACTGCGACATCAGCAAGTTGGACGGTAAAGTAGTTGCTATCGTGGGTTATGGCTCACAAGGTCACGCTCACGCATTGAATTTGCGTGATTCAGGTTGCAACGTTATTATCGGTCTTCGTA
>CADBMQ010000261.1 GCA_902795765.1 Oscillospiraceae bacterium
CTTTTGGTTCTCGAGATTATATTTTTTGTTTTAATAAAACTGTCGGGTAAAAACATATATCTATTGTTGGTAGCAACACTTGCTTGTACTATTGTAGGATATATGTTGTCGGCAAACAGTTTTGTTAAGCCGTGGAAAATTGATACAGCATTAACTTGCACACAATATATGACATTTGGTTATTTGTTAAACAACATTGTGGATAAGCGAGAAACATCGATTGACAATAGGTTGAAGGCGGTAATAGGGACGCTTTTATTTTTTGCATTGCTCATCACGATGAATTTTATTTGGCCAGGTTGTAGTGTCGATATGAATATGGGAACATATTTCAATCCGTTGGCATTTACAGTTTTGTCATTTGTTGGTATCTATATGTGTTTTGCAATATGTAAGTTGATAAAGCACTCAAAGATTTTGCAGTTTGTAGGACAAAATACATTTATATATTTTGTTTTTCATATGTATGTTGTCAAGGTTGTTTTAACGGTTGTATTAAAAGTGCCGTTTGCAAAAAAATCCCTATGACGATAATGGATTTTGTTGTGACAGCAATCGCTTGCATCGCAGTTGCGGTTGTAAGCATAGTAGTAAATAGATTTTTTGCTTTTTCAGTTGGAAAGCAAAATAAGAATAAAAGAATTTCGTAGTATAAAGGGTAAGGGAAAATAATGGTATACATTAACGAAAATGAGATAGAAAATCCAATTGAAAGAGAAAAGGTACAATCGGTTTTTAATGCAATAAGCTGTGTAAACAAAAAATCGTTTTGGAGAGTAAAAAGAACAGTTGATGTTATTTTTTCATTGTTTACAATCGTTATTTTAGCAATGCCTATGCTGATAATTGCACTAATAATATTTCTTGGTGATGGACATAATCCGTTATTTAAGCAAGAATGTGTCGGAAGATTTGGAAAGACATTTAAAATGTATAAATTTAGAACTATGGTTCCAAATGCCGATAAGATGAAAGATATGCTTCTTGAACAAAATGAAATGGACGGTCCTGTTTTCAAAATGGCAAACGATCCGAGAATAACCAAGGTCGGCAAGTTTTTGCGTAAAACAAGTTTGGACGAGCTTCCTCAGTTCTTTAATGTTTTAAAAGGCGATATGACTTTGATAGGACCTCGACCGCCACTTCCGAGAGAGGTAGCAGAGTATACGGAGTTCCATAAAATAAGACTTATCGTAACACCAGGCATTACTTGCTTGTGGCAGGTGCAACCCAATAGAAACGATATTTCATTTGAAGAGTGGGTTGAACTTGATATAAATTATGTTGTTAATAGAACACTTTTTATGGATATAAAAATCATATTTAAAACGATACTTGTTATGTTTAGTGGCGAGGGAGAATAATGAAAATAGCAATGATTGGTCACAAACAATTTCCGTCCCGTTCAGGTGGTGTGGAAGTTGTAGTGTACGAATTGGCAACCCGACTTGCGAAAAAGGATTATGATGTGACCGTATATAACAGAGGAAAAGTAAAAGGAAAAAATAAATATAAAGAAGAAGGCGTCAATGTAATTCGCAGTGCGACATTTGAAAAATCGAGCCTAAACGCAATGGCTTATTCATTTATGGCAACATTTAATGCACTATTCAAAAAGTATGATATTGTTCATTATCACGCAATCGGTCCGAGCGTACCATTGCTTTTAGCGCATATATTTGGCAAAAAACGGTTTCAACTATACACGGACTCAACTGGAAGGTTGATAAATGGGGCGGTTTTGCATCTAAATATTTGCAGCTTGGTGAAAAAATCGCTGCAAAATACGCAGACGAGGTAATAACTTTGTCAGAAGAGATGCATCAGTTCTTTTTAGATAAGTATAATAGGGAAACGGTTCTTATAAAAAATGCGATTTCACCTATCCCTCAAACAGATGATACTGAAATAAAAGAAAAATACGGACTTAGTAAAGGCTCTTATATTTTATATGTTGGCAGACTTTCCCCTGAAAAAGGACCTCAGGATTTGATTAAAGCGTATAATACTCTCAAAACTGATACGAAATTGGTTATTGCAGGTGTTTCTGCTGATGAAACATTTGAAAATGAAATCAAAGAATTGATTGGGAATAACGAAAACATAATCTGCACAGGATTCACAACGGGTAGCTTGCTCCATTCACTTTATTGCAACTGCGCTATGTATGTTCTTCCGAGCCATACTGAGGGCTTGGCTTTAACTTTGCTCGAAGCAATGTCATGC
>CADBMQ010000262.1 GCA_902795765.1 Oscillospiraceae bacterium
ATGGGGAAATAATTAGTGTTGAAGTTGCAGATTTAGTTTTAAAATCTTTGTTCAATCCATCAAAAACTGATGGGAAGTTCGCTGATTTAGACATTGAACGTGAACGCAGATTGCTCGTCGATGCCGTTAATGCTGAAATAAATAACAAAAGATTGTATGCAATAAACAAAGCAATCGCTTTGATGTGTGACAACGAACCGTTTGCTTTACCTAAATATGGTACAGTTGAACAACTTAACTTTGTGAGCAACGAAAAACTTCAATCAGCACATGATTATATTTTGCATAACGCATTTTTGCGTGTAAACTACATTGGAAAGGAATATCCAGATAGTTTATTTAAACTCATAGCAGATAAGTTTTCTTCATTTGACAGAAGTAATGTTGTTAAAAAATTGGACTGCACTCCACATAAACCTTCTTCTGAAATAAAAAATAAAATTGACGAAATTGATGTTAATCAGTCTAAATTGTTTATGGGATTTTCATTTGATTGTGATTGCGAATTTGAAAATGAAATGATTGCTAAATATTTTATTTTGCTTTATTCCGCAGCAACATTTTCAAAGTGTTTCAGATATGTTCGTGAGAAATTAAGCCTTTGTTACTATTGCAGTCCAACTCTTATATTTGATAAAAAAATGTTCTTTGTTGACTGTGGTATTGATGCAGTTAATTATGATAAAGCGGTTGATGCGATTAAGTTGCAACTTGATAGTATCAAAAATGGAGAGATTTCAGACGAAGACTTTGATGCAGCAACTCTTATTTTGAAATCAGATTTAAAAGAAATTACAGATAGCCAAGATGCTATGAATAATTTCCTTGTTTCAAATATTTATGCTGACGAAAAATATAATGATATTTCTCTTCGTGAAAAGGTTATTACAAGTGTTACTAAAAAACAAGTGATTGATTTTGCACAAAGTGTTAAACTTGATACAATTTATATGTTGAAGGGAACAACAGAAGGAGTTGAGGTTGATGGTTAATTTTGAATATAATGATTTATTGAAAGAAGGCTGTAAAACCTACACTCATAAAACAGGAATAACCATTAGTGTTATTGAGAAACCCGAATTCAACACAACTTATGCTGTTTACGGAACTCGTTATGGATCAATAGATAATGCGTTCAAAATTAAAGGTGAAAACGATTTCACTGTCTTACCGGAAGGAATTGCGCATTTTCTTGAACACAAACTTTTTGAAAATGAAGACATAGATGTTTTTGAACGATTTTCTAAGGTAGGCGCTTCGAGTAATGCGTTCACATCTTTTGACAGAACATGCTACTATTTTTCGACAACTTCCGGTTTTGATAGTGCTTTTGAAATATTGCTCGATTTTGTTCAAAAACCTTATTTCACAAAAGAAACTGTTGAAAAAGAGCAGGGAATTATTGGTCAAGAAATAAGTATGTACGATGATCAGCCATTTTGGATGCTTTATTTCCAAATGCTTGGTGCAATGTATCATATAAATCCAATTAAAATTAACATTTGCGGTACTCGTGATTCTATTGCAAAAATAACACCTGAATTGCTATATAAATGCTACCAAACTTATTACAATCCTGCGAATATGTATATATGTGTTTGTGGTAAAGTCAATGCAGAACACGTTTTTGAACTTGCTGACAAGTTTTTGAAAGACACTCCTGCGCTCGAATTTGAAAAGTTTGTACCAGATGAGCCTGATACTATTGTTTGCGACAAGACGACATTTGAAATGCCGATTGCAAAACCACTTGTAGCGCTCGGATATAAAGAAACACTTCCTAATGGTAAAATATCAATCGAAGAAGCACTTGCATACGATTTAATTAGAATGATGTATTTCAATCCTGACTCCGATTTTGGCATAGACTTGCTTGAAAAGGGTATTGTTGGCAGATCTTTTGGTTCGGAATATAGTTTTGGAAATGGATATTCATTTAATATGATTTACGCCGATACAGATAATCCAGAAAAATTTGTTGAGTGTATTACACAGAAAATTGATGACCTTCATAAAAATGGGCTCGATCGTGACATATTTGAACGTATGAAAAAGGTTGGATATGCAACGATAGTTTGTATGTATGATGATATTGAAAACATCGCACTCAATATAATGCTTGATAATGCGGTAAATAATTATAGTCCTTTTGAAATGGTAGAAGCATATAAAAACATTACTTTTGAGTATGTAAGCGATATTTTTGAAAAATCGTTTAGAAATGATCGCTCTGTAAATTCAATAATCAATCCTATTGAGGTAAAGTAAGATGACTGAACACACAATTCA
>CADBMQ010000263.1 GCA_902795765.1 Oscillospiraceae bacterium
ACATTGCTTATTGTTGTTATTGCAATAGCAGTTGTTATCGTAGTTGGCCTTGGTGTGTTGCTTGTTGTTGTAAACAAGAGAAAAGGTAGCGTAGCAGCACCTGCTGATGTACAGGAAAATACTGAAAACGAGAACAACGACAATAATTAATTAAAATTAAAACACCTTAATTGCAAACTCAAATTAAGGTGTTTTTAGTATTATAAAAAAGGTGACAAAGATATGAATAAAACACTTGATAGAGCTTTAAAAAGTTTTAGAGAACAAGCTGAGTTGATGGAAGATAAAATCAATCTTGGAATTGAAACTAATCGAAAAGGATATTTCCGTTTGAATTTTTTCGATAAAGACAATAATCCTTTGAGTGGCGCAAAAGTTACAATTCGTCAAAAAACACACGATTTTAAGTTTGGATGTAATATTTTTAAACTTGGTTGTTTTGATAATGATGAAGATAATGCTAAATATGAAGAATGCTTTGCAGATTTGTTTAATATGGCAACTATTCCACTCTATTGGAGCGATTTTGAACCGGAACAGGGTAAACCTCGATTTGAAAAAGATAGCCAATTTATAGATAGACGTATTCCACCTGAAACTGCATTAGAATTTTGCAAAAAACATAATATTGAAGCAAAAGGCCATCCACTTTTCTGGCACGTTACAATGCCGAGTTGGGTGCCGTCTGACTTTGAAGAGATGAAAGTACATTGGATGCGTAGATTAGAGGAAATATCCGAACGATATGACGGGGTTATCAAAACGTTTGACTGCATCAACGAAATGGGTGCTGTTCCGTTTAATGCTCACGAGCCGAGACCTCTCGAAAACTATCGGAGTATGATTTCGCTCGACTATAATATGCCCGAATATGCGTTCGATAGAACTGCACACTATTTCAAAAAAAAGTAGATTGGTGCTTAACGAAGCGTCCCAAGTGTGGAAACTTAGCGATTATAGAGGCGAATCATCACATTACTATTTGCTTTGCAAAAACCTTTTAAATCTCGGTAAACGGGTGGATGTTTTGGGATTTCAGTATCACGCATTCAACACACCCGAAGATATCGACACATTGAACGCAGATATGTTCAATCCATCGCACTTGTATAGGGTAATGGATGTATATTCAAAATTGCAGTTGCCAATGTCGGTAACTGAAATAACTCTTCCTGGCTATGACGATGATTTTCAAGCAGAATTGTTTAGAAATTTGTATCGAATTTGGTTTAGTTCGCAGAGTATGGAGTCGATAATTTATTGGAATTTGGGCGACCAATGTGCTGCAACGAGCGGACAATGGTCAGAAGATGTATATAAAAGTGGACTTGTTCGTTCTGATTTCTCCAAAAAGCCGTCATATTATGTTGTTCGTGACTTGATTAAGAAAGAGTGGCAAACAAATCTTGATTTCGATACAAACGAGAATTTCCTGTATTTCAAAGCATTCTACGGCAAATATGAAATAACTGCCGAGCGAGACGGAAAGCAGATAAAACGAGAAATTCATCTATCAAAAAATGGATTTGAAGAATTTGATTTTGTGTTCTAAATTAAAAGTGGTAACTAATTTTAGTTACCACTTTTTTCTATATCTTTTCTATTTTCGCAAACTTCGCCATAACCTTTTTTGTGCCACAAGTGTCGAATGCGATTTCCAAAAGCGAATCATTACCCATCTTCTTTGAATTGATAATCATACCTTCACCGAAAGTCTTATGCATAACTCTGTCGCCAATTTTGAAACTAACCGAACTGCCACCGGTTGCAACAGGCTTTTTAGCAAAGAAGTCTTCGAGTTTTTTACTGCTTACAAAATCGTTATCCGATCGTCTTGAACTTATCGTCCAATCATCACGATAATCGTCGTTAGGTTTTTCAATAATGGTGTATTCATCGGGGATTTCTTTCACAAATCGAGACTGCATATTGCGA
This sequence comes from Oscillospiraceae bacterium, assembly GCA_902795765.1. Taxonomy (GTDB): domain Bacteria; phylum Bacillota; class Clostridia; order Oscillospirales; family Acutalibacteraceae; genus RUG14109. The sequence goes on from CADBMQ010000263.1 coordinate 1,936, forward strand.
GTAGTCTTACCAAAAAGCATACGGCTTTTCGCATTAGTGATATACAAGCACTTTTTCGCACGAGTAATACCAACGTATGCAAGTCTGCGTTCTTCTTCAAGAGCGCTGTCTCCACCAAACATACTCTGTGTACCGGGAAAAATTCCTTCTTCAAGTCCGATAAGGAATACATTGTCAAATTCAAGACCTTTTGCGGCATGGAGTGTCATCAAAGTAACACGGTCTTCTGTTTCGTCTAAGCCGTCTAAATCAGTAATAAGCGAAACCTGTTCCAAAAAGTCGGAAAGTGACGATTGTTCGTTTTCTTGTTCGTAAATTAAAATGTTAGAAGACAGCTCATTTACGTTTTCAATTCGTTCAATACCTTCGTTTCCCGATGCTTTCAAAGCCATCATATATCCCGAAACATCAAGAACCTGTTCGAGCAATTCGTGAACACTAATTTCATCAGCAATATCAATAAGTTGTTGCATCATAGTAGAGAATTCGTGCAGTTTTTTTGCACTTCTTGAAAGAACGGCAAACTCATCTGCGTGGGATATAATATCAAACATCGTACGACCTGTTGCAAGTGCAATTTGCGATGCTTTTTCAACAGTAGCAGCACCAATTCCACGCTTTGGCTCATTGATTATTCTCGAAAGTCGCAGAGCGTCAGCAGGGTTATTGATGAATGCGAGATAGGACATAACGTCCTTAATTTCCTTACGGTCATAAAAACGTAAACCGCCGACAATCTTATAGTGAATACCCAAACGCATAAATGTGTTCTCGACCGAGTTTGATTGTGCATTCATTCGATAAAGAACGGCACTATCGGAGAATTTGCCACCTTCACGAACTTTTTTCAAAATGGTATCAGCAACAAAACGAGCTTCATCCTGTTCGGAGATTGATGTGTGAATTGTGATTTTATCTCCGTTTCCGTTAGCAGTCCAAAGAGTTTTACCTTTTCTTCCAATATTATTTTCAATAACAGAGTTTGCAGCATTCAAAATGTTAGATGTTGAGCGATAGTTCTGTTCAAGACGAATAATTTTCGCATTTTTATATTGATTTTCAAAATTGAGAATGTTTTCAATAGTAGCACCACGAAAACTGTAAATTGACTGGTCATCATCGCCGACAACACAAATGTTTTTATATCCGTCAGCAAGTAAACGAACAAGCATATATTGAGCGTGGCTTGTGTCTTGATACTCGTCAACCATTATGTACTTAAATTTTTGCTGATACTTTTCGCAAACTGCCTTATCGGTTTCGAGTAAGCGAACGGTGTTGTAAATCAAATCATCGAAATCCATAGCGTCGCTTTCTTTTAGAACACGTTGGTATTCTGTATAGACTTTGCCAATCTGCAACTTACGAGTATCTCCGCCTGTTGTATTAAGATATTCTTCACAATCAATGAGCTCATCTTTTGCTCTTGAAATCTCGTTAATAACAGACTTGACAGGAATAAACTTTTCATCAATGTTAAGTGCTTTCATACAGTCTTTAACAACACGCTTTTGGTCGGCAGAATCGTAAATTGTGAAATGCGAAGAATATCCAAGACTCTCTCCGTCAAAACGCAAAATCTTTGCACAAGTCGAGTGAAATGTGCCTGCCCAAATCTGCGTTCCGACTTCGCCAAGCATATTGTTAAGACGTGCTTTTATTTCATTCGCAGCTTTGTTTGTAAATGTAATTGCAAGAATTTGCCACGGCGCAGGAGCGTTGTATCTCAAACTGCGTAAAGACGGCATTTCGTCAATTTCGCCATTTAGAAAACTCTGTGCAATATCCAAATCTTCGTCGAAAAGCTCAGGCTCGTCCATGTATGCGTCGCCATATTTAATAAGATTTGCAATTCGGTTAATCAAAACAGTAGTCTTACCGCTTCCTGCACCTGCAAGCACAAGCAAAGGACCTTTTGTTGTCGAAACGGCAGAGAACTGCATATCGTTCATACGGGAAAATTCTTTTTTTATAACTTTTCTTATCAAACTATCCAATTTTTTCTTTCCTTTTCATTTACATTAGCAATTTTAACTTGAAATAAATGATATTTGTGGTATAATATAATAAGGCAATAAGCCTTGCTTTTATTATATCACACAGAGTGTGGTTAGTAAATATTTTTTTGGGCAGGTACTCGATTTTATGAAAAATTTCGGTTTACAACTTCATACTCTCAGAAAAACTATAACTCATGAAAATTTCGCAGAAATTCTGTCACAGTTGCGTTTGTTTGGCTATACAGGTGTTGAACTGACAGACGACCATTACGGCTATACTACTGATGAAATGGCGAAAATTATTTCCGATTCGGGACTTCGAGTTTTAGGAGTTCATTCTTCTAAAATGGATATGGAATATGCCTTGAAAATGGGTTCGGAGTTTATCATCTATCCGTATTCGGAAATTAAGACCGATGATGACGCAGTTAAACTCGGCCAAGAGTTGTGCGAGTTGTCCGAAAAAGCAGTTATGTCTGGGCTTCGACTTTGCTTTCATAACCACAACGCAGAGTTTCAAAAAGGAGAAAGCGGAGATTATCTTTTTAATCTCGTTATGCAAAACGCAGGTGATTTGTGTGAGTGGGAGCCTGATATCGGTTGGTTGAAATTTGCAGGTTGTGATCCGTTTGAGTTTTTGCGTAACTATTCAGGAAGATTTCCGCTTATGCACATTCGTCAGTTGAACGAAAAAAACGAGTTTTGCCTTTTGAAAAATGGAGTAATTCCGATAGATGATGCCATTAAAATCGGCAATTTGCTCGGTTGTGAGCATTATATTGTCGAGCAACCGTCAGAAACAGCAACGCTTGATGACGTTGAAAAGTGTGCACGCTATTTGAAATCACTTTAAGTCGGTAAGTATTTTTTCGGCAGACTTTCCGTGTGGTCGGTTAAATCGGTTTAGATGATATAATTCTTCGGCATTACCCGATAGTTTGTTGACCTTCTCCCAACAGCAGAAAACAGCTTTAAATCCCATTTCTTTGAGAATAGGGAGTGCTTGTTTGGATATTTTTCCAAAAGGATAGGCAAATGCCTTTGGAGTGGAGTGAAGGTTACATACAAAAAGATTTTGCGCTTGTGAAATATCTTCTTTGAGTTTTGTATCACTTGCATTTTTAATACCGTTTCCTGTGTGCATATCGTATGTGTGATTGCCAACTTCGATTAAACTTGAATTTACCATTTCAGATAGATGCTCAAAATTGATGTGTGCGTAACTAACGTTCTCGTCATTTATGTTTGAATACATTTCGGCATACTTTCCAATAACATTCACAAC
>CADBMQ010000264.1 GCA_902795765.1 Oscillospiraceae bacterium
AATCTCGTCAATTAGAAAAGTCGTTTAAATCGAATGTGCCTGATGAGATATACGATACTCTGCTTGCGGAGGCTTGTGATGAATAGTAAATTTTTATCTATGCTCGGGATTGCTCGAAAATCGGGTAACGCTTTACTCGGTTTTGACAAAACAAAAGACGGACTGCAAAGCGGTAAGGCAAAAATTGTTTGCGTTTGCTCCGATATTTCCGAAAAAACTCTCAAAGAACTGCGTTATTTCGCTGAAAGAGAGAATGTTCAAATTATCGAGAGCTGTCATGATATGTTTGAGTTTTCAAACGCTGTCGGCACTAAAACAGGTGTGGTTGCGATTACTGATAACGGTATTGCAAAGCGACTTGTTGAACTTGCTGACACTACGGGAATGTAAGAAAGGATTGATTTGTATATGGCTGCTAAACTTAAATTAAACGAGGTTGCAAAAGACTTCAATTTAACTTCAAAGGAAGTAGTTGCTCTGTTGTCGGCTTTTAACCCCGACACTCAGTATAAAACACAGTCGGCTTTGTCCGCAGATGAGGTTGGATATGTTTTTGATGCTTTAACTCAAAAGAATTCGGTTAAAAACTTCGATACTTACTTCGCTATGGGTGAGGAGCACGCTAAAAAGCACAAAGAGGCTAAGCAGTCAAAGCAGGAGGAATTGCTTCGTCAACAAGAGATGATTGCTAAAATGCTCGCAGACGCTCAAAAAGCAGCACAAGGCGACTCTGCTCCTGGAACAGAAAAGCCAAAGACTCAAAAGGCTGAAAAGACTGCTAAATCAGCTAAGACTGAGAAAACCGAGAAGACTGAAAAGCCTGCTAAGGTTGAGAAAAAAGAAAAAGTTGAAAAGACTGAAAAAGTCGAGAAAAAGGTTGAAAAGAAAGCTGAAAAGAAACCTGCGAAAAAAGTTGAAAAGAAATCTGAAAAGAAGGCAGAGAGCAATCCCTTGCCTCCTCAAAAGAAAAACAAACATACTGACCACGACTCCAATCCTATCGTTAAGACGGTCGAGATGCACAGAGTTGACACTCGTACAAGCAATGTAAACCTTGACAAGTATAACGAAAAATATGATTCAATGGGGCCGTCAAGCAAATATGGCGATTCTGTACAAAAGAAGCAGAAAATTCATCAGAAATCGCAGATGTATAAAAAAGGTCATAAATCCAATAAGCGTGAGACTGAACAGGATAAGTTGCGTCGTTTGGGTATGGAACGTGCAAAAGCTCGTCCGATTGAAATTACTGTCGGAGAGGAAATCACAGTTACAGAACTTGCTTCAAGAATGAAGAAAACTGCTGCCGAAGTTGTTAAAAAGCTTATGATGCTCGGTGTTATGGCAGGTATGAACGATACTATCGACTTTGACACCGCAGAAATCGTTGCTACCGAACTTGGTGCAAAGGTTACACGTGAAGTTGTTGTCACTATCGAAGAGCGTATTATGGACGCTGCCGAAGATAAAGAGGAAGATTTGCTCCCACGTGACCCGGTCGTTGTTGTTATGGGACACGTTGACCATGGTAAGACTTCCCTTTTGGACTACATCAGAAAGTCAAGCGTTACATCAACCGAAGCGGGTGGTATTACACAGCACATCGGTGCATATCGTGTAAATGTTGGCGACAAAAAAATCACTTTCCTCGACACTCCCGGTCACGCTGCATTTACATCTATGCGTCAGCGTGGTGCTATGGTTACAGATATCGCAATTCTTGTTGTAGCTGCCGATGACGGTATTATGCCACAGACTATCGAGGCTATCAGCCACGCAAAAGCAGCTAACGTTCAAATTATCGTTGCTATCAACAAAATGGATAAACCCGGTGTTTCTACCGACAAGATTATGCAACAACTTACCGAACACGAACTCGTTCCCGAAGAATGGGGTGGCGATGTTATCTGTGTTCCCGTTTCAGCTCACACTGGTATGAATATCGATCAGCTGCTCGAAAATGTGCTTCTCATTGCAGAAATGCAGGAGTTGCGTGCTAATCCTAACCGTAAGGCTAACGGTGCCGTTATTGAAGCTCGTCTTGATAAAGGTCGTGGCCCTGTTTCTACACTTCTTGTGCAGAAAGGTACATTGCATACAGGCGACATTATCGTTGCAGGTACATCAGTTGGTCGTGTTAGAGTTATGCTCAACGACAAGGGCGAAAAGGTTAGCGAAGCAGGTCCGTCAGTTCCTGTTGAGATTACAGGTCTTGATGAAGTTCCGCAAGCAGGTGATACTTTCGACGCAGTTTCTGATGAAAAACTTGCTCGTGAGCTTGTTGAACAACGTCGTACTGCTCTCAAAGAAGAAGAATTCAGTAAATATAAGAAAGTTACTTTGGATAACTTGTTTGATCAACTCAAAGAAGGCGAAATGAAAGAACTTTCGATTATCGTTAAAGCAGACGTTCAAGGCTCTGTTGAGGCTGTTAAACAGTCACTCGAAAAACTCACTAACGACGAAGTTCGTGTTAAAGTTATTCACGGTGGTGTTGGTGCCGTTAACGAGTCTGACGTTAAACTCGCAGAAGCATCAAATGCTATTATAGTTGGTTTCAATGTTCGTCCTGATACAGTTGCAAGAGATCTTGCAGAGGAAAGTGGCGTTGATATGAGAATGTATCGTGTCATCTATGACTGCATTGAAGAAATTGAATCGGCTATCAAAGGTATGCTCGCTCCGAAGTTCCGTGAGGTTCAACTCGGTAGAAGTGAGGTACGTAGGACATTTAAGATTTCGAGCATTGGTACTATCGCAGGTTGTTATGTGCTTGAAGGTAAAGTTACAAGAGATGCGCAAATTCGTGTAGTTCGTGACGGTATCGTTATCTTTGAAGATAAGATTGATTCCTTGCGTCGTTTCAAGGATGATGTTAAGGAAGTCGGTACAAACTATGAATGTGGTATCGGTCTTGAAAAATTTGACGATATTAAAGAAGGAGATATTCTCGAAGCATTTGTTATCGAGGAATATCAAGACTAATCAGGAGTGAGTTTATGTCATCACATAGAATTGACAGAACAACGCAGGATATAAAAAGAGCTTTGTCGACAATTATCCCCGAACTTAAAGACCCTCGCATTTCCCCGATGTTATCGGTTGTGCGTGTGGAAGTTTCGGGTGATATGTCGTATGCTAAAATTTATGTTAGTGCGTTTGAAGGCTTTGAAAAATCAAAAGAGTCTGTAAAAGGATTGAAAAGTGCATCGGGATATATCAAGCGTGAGCTTTCACGTGCAGTTAAAATGCGTAAAATGCCCGAACTAACTTTTATTGCAGATAACTCAATCGCTCATGGTAGTGAAATTGCTCGTATTATTGGTGATTTCACTTATAATGAAGATAACGGAGATAATGAAGATGAGTAAAATCACACTCGACCAGGTTGCAGATATTTTAAAAGAACATAATAATATTCGCATTATTTGTCATCGCTCACCCGATGGCGATACGATTGGCTCTGCTTATGCTCTGCTATTTGCTCTTCGTGGTATGGGTAAAAAATGCTGTGTTGTTTGCAGCGATGAACTGCCGAAAAAGTTTGTCTATATAACAGATAATGCAGAAGTTCAAGAATTTGATGTTGAATTTACTATCGCTGTTGACGTTGCAGACAGACCTTTGCTTGGCAAGGTTTTTGATACTGTTACACCCGATTTGGTTATTGACCACCACATATCTAATACGCTTTACGGAAAGCAGACTTGTATTATCGACTCTGCTTCAAACTGCGAGAATATATACAATCTTATCAAGATTATGAATGTTGAGATTGACAAACATATTGCAGATGCGTTATATACAGGTGTTGCGACTGATACGGGTTGCTTTATGTTCTCTAATGTTACTTCGCAGACTCACATAATTGCGGCTGACCTTATAAACAAAGGTGCTGATTTTGCCGAAATTAACCGTGTTATGTTTGAAACCAAGACCGTGAGCCGTTTGAAAGTCGAGCGTTATGCTTACGACAACATACATATTTTTGCAGATGGCAAAGCAGCTATTTTGTGTATTCCCCACTCTGTTTGCAAAGAGGCAAATGCTATGCCTGAAGATTTGGAAGGCATAAACGCTCTTACTCGTAAAATTGAGGGTGTTATTTTGGGCATCACAGTTCGTGAGCAAGAAGATGGATCAAACCGTGTTTCAGTTCGTACACACGCTCCTGTTGATGCATCTGCTTTCTGCAAAAACTTTGGTGGTGGCGGTCACGTTCGTGCCGGCGGTTGTGGATTTGATTGCACAATTGACGAAGCAAAAGATTTACTTATGGCTAAGGCTTTGGATGTACTCAAATGAGCGTAAATAAAATTGTTCTAATAAACAAACCATCGGGAGTGCCGTCTTTTCGTGTAACTTCGGCGGTTCGTAGAAAACTAAACACTAAAAAAGCAGGACACGCAGGAACACTTGACCCTATGGCATCGGGTGTGCTTGCTGTTTATACAGGTAACGCCGCTCGTTTTATTGATTTATCCGAAGACGAAGACGACAATAAGAAACGTTATGTGGCAGGATTTAGACTTGGACAGACAACAGACACTCTCGACTGTGAAGGTCAGATTTTAGATGAACGACCTGTTTCGGTCGGCGAACAAGATATTCTTAAAATATTACCTGATTTTACCGGTCGAATTACTCAAATTCCACCTATGTTCTCTGCTATAAAAAAAGATGGTGTTCCACTTTATAAATTAGCCCGACAAGGCATTAAAGTTGATGTTAAAAGTCGAGAGATTACTGTTTATTCAATTAAACTCCTCTCGTTCGATGGACGTGACGGTGTTATAGATGTTGTGTGCAGTAAAGGCACATATATTCGCACGTTGATTGCCGATATTGGCGAGACTCTCGGTTGCGGTGCTCATATGATTTCGCTTGAACGCACTTTATCAAATGGATATACGATTGATATGTGCGTCAGTCTTGACGATTTTGTGAATGGCGACGAAAGTTGTATTCACGATGCAGATTTTGCCGTTATGAAATACCCTCGTGCCAATGTGAGTTCGGCACAGGAACGGCTTTTCCGCAACGGTGGTGGCTTGTTCAAAGAGCGAATGAAAATTAAAGACGATTACTATTCGAAGTACTATCGTGTTTACTCAAATGATGTATTTGTCGGACTTGGAATTTTGAGTGATGACGGTACTTTGATAAATCCAAAATGTATTATGACATAAAAAGAAAGCAGGTGTGACGGTGCGGACGTTTAAAGATATGCATAATTTGTCGCTCGACAACTATGCAGTTGCCATTGGCACTTTTGATGGTATTCATCAAGGTCATCGTGCCGTTATAAACGCTACTATTAAAAGTGGTCTTAAACCTGCCGTTTTTACATTTGAGTTTCCACCATCAGGTGCGAAACGTATTATGACTAATTCTGTTAAAATGAGAGTATTACAGTCGTTTGGAATTGAAACTGTTATATCTCCCGATTTTGATAGCGTTCGCAATATGTCTCCCGAAGAGTTTGTCGGTGTGTTTGCCAAAATTGGCATTAAACACATTTTTTGTGGATATAATTTCCGCTTTGGAAAAGGTGCTTCGGGTGATGTTAGTGTTTTAAAAGCACTTGGTGAAAAGTTTAATATCAAAGTTACTGCTATTGAAAAGGTTGACAACTGCTCTTCAAGTATCGTTCGCTCTGCTATCGAAAACGGCGAACTGAAACTTGCAAACGAGTTGATGACTGTTCCTTTTGAGTATGATTTTGATGTAACGCACGGTGCTCATATTGGTAGTGAAATTATGAACACTCCGACTATTAACCAACTTTGGCAAGATGGAATCGTTGTTCCGAAAGCGGGTGTTTATGCGTCAAAGACGCTTGTTGGAGATGAATGGTGCAAAAGCATTACCAATATCGGCATTACCCCGACTGTTAAA
>CADBMQ010000265.1 GCA_902795765.1 Oscillospiraceae bacterium
CGTAATCATAAAACGCACATATATCGTCTTTGCCGTCACCGTTGAAATCGCCCGAAACTACTCGGTCTACGATTTTGTTAGAATTGAAGCCCGTGCTTGTGTACCACCAATTCCAACAGAGATTAAAGCCAATTCCGTTCGACAACCAAACAAACGCTCTTGTTTCGCCGTTGCCGTAGTCATAGAACGCACAAATGTCATCTTTGCCGTCGCCATTGAAGTCGCCAGATGCGATATGGCGCTTTATTTTGTCAATACTCCAACCTTTGCCCGAATTCCAAACTGCTCCACGACGAGTGAATGTGTTGCCGTTTGATCTGAAAAGGTCAATCGCAACGCCACCATTATACTCAACAAACTGCGCTACATCGGTATCGCCATCACCATCAAAATCGCCAGACACAGACGGTTTTTTTATGTTTTCCTCTTCAACTGTCACACTCGAATTAAGTTTCTTCGCATAGTTCGGTCGGATACACTCAACTCGGACTGTACCGTATCTCGCACTATGTCCCGAGCTGTCGCTAAATCTTGTAAGACTGATTTCGCCCGTTACCTCGCTATTGTAGTTGCCATGAACTGACGCATCACTACCTGTTACAACTGCGACATGTGTCATTCCACAATATGTGCAAATATAGAACGCTATATCGCCTGCTTGGGGTGAAGATACTATCTTACCGCCTGCATTTAAAACAGCTGATTTAAGACTTGTACAGTCATTACTAAACGGGATTGCGTCACTTACTCCTGCCAACTTTGCACAGTCGGAAACAAAACACGCACACCATGCACTTGAATATCCCAACGACGATTCGGTTTTACCAATTTGCGCTTTGGCTACTGTGCATATATCTTGCGCTCCGTTGCCTGTCAATTTATAGTTTTTATTAAAGTTACCAGATCTTGATTCAGCCGACGATGTCACACCTGACATAACTACAAGTGATATCGCTACTGACAAACATAATAATACAGAAATAATCTTCTTCAAAACTGCCTCCAAATATTTCTAAAAATTTGTAATTGTTACACTTTTGTAATTATATCATCTTTTTTGTAATATGTCAAGGCGAACTGTATTCTTAATTGTAACAAATTTGTTAAAAATTCTTTTGGTTTACTGTTTTTTAGACAAAAAAAGATGCCCTATTGGGCATCTTTTTGATTTATTATTTTAGATTAGCCGAGTAATGACAAAACCAATGCACGAACGTCTTTTACATCGATAACACCATCGTTGTTGAAGTCGCCGTTGATTTTCTGTTGTTCGCTCAACTTATCCAATGAACCTTCTGCGATTGCATTGAGCATCATACGAACGTCAAGTGTATTAACTGCACCGTCAAGGTTGATGTCGCCAGGTAACACGCCGATAGGATGTACCCTTGTGGTTGTAGTTGTAGGAACAGGCTTTGTAGTTGAACCTGCTGTGGTTGTCGTTTTTGAAGGTACAACACCTGTGTATACTGCAACAGGTGAAATTTCTACATTCAACTCGCTGATACCTCGAGCCCACTCGTCATAGTTTTTGAAGTAGTGCGAAAGATCTGCTGTTGCTGGATCTGAGATGTTTCTATCATTACGAGTAAGGTCGATGAGTACTGTTACTGTTTCGCCTGTCGGGCAAGGTACTACATGGTCATCATCGTTTGCAGCGTTACCAATAAAGAACTTATAGCCTGCTGTTGCATTGTCGCCATTTTTATCTACACACTTGTTTACCTTGATATTGAGGTACATGTAGTGCGAGCCTGCCATTGCTTCGTTATACGCAGCGATTGCCTTTGATTTTCTGAAATGGTTCAAGAAGTAGAACAACTGAATCTGCTGTGCTGCTTTTGTGCCTGTTTGACCGTCAAAGTCGATTTCGATTGAGCCATCGCCATACTCATAAAGATAATCTGACACCTGACCATACAATTTTTTGCCACCGTCTAACCAACCCTGCCAGAGTGAGTCTGCATCGTTGATTTCATAATGGTCACAATAAAGTGTACCTGTAACCTGCTCTGCGGGAGGTGTAAGTGTTTCGTAGTCACCAATCGGAACTGTTGTATCAACACAAATTGGTGTGATATCGTAATTTACATATTTAATACCGCTGCCGTAATCGCCTGCTTTTGCCATTACAGCGATTGTATCAGGAATCATACCTTTAAGCTGTGATACGAGGCAGGTATAATACTTCGAGTAACCGTTACCTACTGTACCTGTTTCAGTCGGATTGCAGAGAAGATCTACATATTCCTGCCATTTTCCGTTTGCAAAGCAGTAAACCTGGAAGTTCATATTACACTTCACGCCGTTGCCTGTCTGAGCTCCGTTAAGATAAATGCGGAAGCCTACACGACCGTTGCTTTTTTTGCTTCTTCTACTGCTGCCTGAACTTGATCAGTATCAAGTTTCATTTCAACGAGCATCTGTTGGCTATTGAAAGTGAAGCCCGTTGTATCAACGTGCATACCGTCTGCATCAACTTTTACAGCATCTGCAAGTCCTTTACCATCAATATTTTGGTTGTGTCCACCTGCCCAACCTTCTGTTTTTGCGTTTGTGATTTCGCCTTTTCAA
>CADBMQ010000266.1 GCA_902795765.1 Oscillospiraceae bacterium
AACCCGTGCATCAAAATCAGTTTGCTACTGCTGTTCAGCAGGTCCTGCGTTCCTTGTCCTTGCAGTCGGTCAAGGCATACTGCACAACACTCAAAGCGGAGTGATTTTACTTTGTTCGCACATTTTCGGTTCAGTTATCACAATGCTTGTTTTCTCACGCAATTCGGATTGCACTTCGCCGATAAATACACAAAGCAGTGTGGCTGAAAACAGCATAGTCGAAGCGGTTTCAAATGCGACTGTATCAATGATTTGCGTGTGCTCGTTTGTGCTTGTGTTTGCTTCACTCGGAACACTACCCGAAAGGCTCGGCTTCGGTAAAGTTGCAACCTGTATTTTCAGCTGCATTTTGGAAGTAACAAACGGGTGTGTGCGACTTCGGGAAATAACTCGATTTTTGCCAATATATTCGGCAGTTTGCGGATTTGGTGGATTGTCCGTTGTTGCACAATGTTTCGCACTCTGTAAGCCGATTTCTGCGTTGAAATTTATACTCGCAAGACTACTAAATTCGGCGGCTTCGTTCGGATTTTGCTATTTTTTAATACTCGCATTTCCGCAAGCCGTACCAACTTCGGGTGCTAAAATCGAGCATACAACAGTAAATCCCGCTCCACTTGCCATTGCGTTGATTTTGATGTGCGTTGTATTCAGCGTTAGTGTGTATTCCGAAAAAAATAAAAAAATCGTAATTTGATGTAGACTTTTAACATTAAATGTGATAAAATATATAAGATTAAATTAGGTAGAAAGGAATGAAAAATTTGGGTTTCAAATTGTACGGTGCAAATGTAAATCCGGCGTGTAAATTGTGCGAAAAATATATGATAAACGGCGAAAACGGAACTTGCGTCAAAAAAGGCGAAGTATCGCCCTATGACAAGTGCTTCCGTTTTAAATACGATCCGCTCAAACGCATCCCGTCACTTGCAAACGAACTCGAACACTTTGATAAAAGTGATTTTTCATTGGATATAGAGGAGAGCGAAGAAGATGAAGCTTAACATCGCTTTGCTTAATGAATCGTTTCCGCCAACGATAGATGGCGTTTCGAATACAGTTTTCAACTACGCCAAAATTTTGAAAAACAATCATTGCGATTGTACGGTTATAACGCCTCAATATCCGAATGTTGTTGACGATTATGACTTTGATGTTTATCGTTATAAATCGTTTGACTTGTCGAAAAAAATCGGCTATCGTGTTGGAAATGTGCTCTCACCGAAAATGTTGTACGATTTGAAGTCAAAGCATTTTGACTTGTTGCATATCCACTCGCCTTTTGCTTCGAGTGTAATCGCATCGGAACTTTTGAAAATCGGCTACAAAATGCCTGTCGTAATAACCTATCATACGAAATTTGACGTTGATATTAAAAAGCGAGTCAACTCGGCTTTTATTCAAAAAGCGGCACTTCGTTTTTTGAAGCACAATCTCAATAATGCAACTGAAGTGTGGTCGGTAACATCAACTGCCGAAGCAAATCTTCGCTCGGTCGGCTACAAGGGCAGATGTATCACAATGGAAAACGGAACAGACTTTAAAAAGGGAGTTTCGTCCGAAGAAGAATGTGCAAAAATGCGTTTGAGATACGGAATTCGCTCGGATTGTCCGATTTTATTGTTTGTTGGACGAATGATGTGGTATAAAAATACCAAACTAATATTTGATGCAGTTGCAAAACTTCAAAACGATTTTCAACTTGTAATGGTCGGTGATGGAGCAGACCGTGCGGCAATGGAACAGTATGTTCGTCAAATCGGAATAGCAGACAAAGTTGTGTTTGCTGGTGCGATTTATGACCGTGAACAGGTGCGTGTGATGTTTTCTCTTGCAGATTTGTTTTTGTTCCCGTCAACATACGATACTTCGGGACTTGTCGTCAAAGAAGCGGCGGCTTGTTCTCTCGCATCGGTGCTTGTTTCTGGCTCTTGTGCAGCAGAGGGAGTTTTCGATGGAGTAAACGGATTTTTGTGCCGTGAAAATGCAGACGATTTATTCCGTGCGATAGGGAATGCTTTGTCTGATAAAGACCGACTCAAAACAGTCGGCGAAAACGCATCGCAAACGATTTATCTATCTTGGGAAGACTCGATTGCCCGTGCGTATAACAGATATTGTGAAATAGTTTCGCAATGGGATAAACCATTGCCATATCAATACAGAAGATAACTGAAAGGAAGTATTTTTATGAGTAATTATCAAATCAGACCGCTTGAATCGGGAGATACAAGCGCAGTAATCAAAACAACACTTGGCGATATCAAAGTTCGTCTTTTTCAAAACGAAGCACCGAAAACGGTTGAAAACTTTGTGACACACGCAAAGAATGGCTACTACAACGGAATTATTTTCCACAGAGTAATCAAAGACTTTATGATACAAGGTGGCGATCCGACAGGCACAGGTATGGGTGGCGAAAGTATATGGGGACACACATTTGAGGACGAGTGCTGTGAAAAGCTTCGCAACTATCGTGGCGCATTGTCGATGGCAAACGCAGGTCCGAATACAAACGGCAGTCAGTTCTTCATCGTTCAGGCAAGTTCGGTTGATAGCGGACTTATCTCTCAAATGGAGCAACTCGCAGATAGAGGTTTCCCGACAGAATGTACCGAAAACTACAAAAAACTCGGTGGTACTCCGTGGCTCGACTATAAGCATACAGTTTTTGGCCAGGTTGTCGATGGTATGGACGTTGTCGATAAAATTGCATCTGTTGAAGTTAGAATGGCAGACAAGCCGGTTGAAGATGTGAAAATCGTTTCAATCGAAGTAAATGAGTAATTAAGGAGAAATAAAATGAGAAATTTTAAGATTATCGTGTCACTTGCTCTTGCAACTGCAATGGCATTGTCGGTATCATCTTGCGGCAAGTTTGACGGCTCTTCGGCAGTAACAAGCGCCTCTGCCGTTCAAACAACAGCAACAGCTCAAAATGATTATTCTTATTCAAGAACAGCAGATAAAGTCGGCTTCCAACTTGAAAAACCGCAAAAAGGCGAAGAAATCGCAGTTTTGACAATCAAAGGCTACGGAGATATTAAAATCCGCTTGTTCCCTGAAAGCGCTCCGAAAGCAGTTGAGAATTTCAAAGAACTCATAAAGAAGGGCTACTATAACGGCTTGATTTTCCATCGTGTAATCAAAGATTTTATGATACAAGGTGGCGACCCGACAGGCACAGGTACAGGTGGCGAAAGTATATGGGGCGAAGGCTTTGAGTATGAAGTAAACGCAAACTTGCGCCACTTCAAAGGCGCTCTCGCAATGGCTCATTCATCAATGCCGAATTCAAACGGTTCGCAGTTCTATATCGTTCAAGGCGGTGCAGAAGGTGTATCGGGTGTTCTTCAAAATACCGACCCTGCAAAGCTCACAGACGAAGTGAAATCACTCTATCAAAAGAACGGTGGTTATCCGTTCCTCGACTTCGACTATACTGTATTCGGTCAGACATTTGAGGGATTGGATATTGTCGATAAAATCGCATCTGTTCAAACGGGTGAAAACGACAAACCTGCAACCGATGTAGTCATCGAAAAAGCAGAATTGGTTAAATACGAGGGATAATTTTGTTTGAAATACTAACCTATGGTATGACAGTCGCACAACAGGTTGCGATATTGTTCATACTCATATTGATAGGATATTTTATTGCGAAATTCAAATTGATGACTCGCACGGGCATCGACCAGATTATAGATATGCTTTTGTATATCGTAACACCGCTCGTAATCATAAATTCGTGTATCAGCGTTCCGTTCAATCAAAAAACGGTCACGGATTTGGGGATAGCGACGTTGTGTGCGGCGGGAACTCATTTTGTCGGTATAATCTTCGCAATGTTTTTCAAAAAAGTAAAACCGTTGTCACAAGCGGCGGTATATCGCAACGGCATAATCTTCTCGAATGGTGGATTTATGGGAATTCCGCTTGTTAAAGCACTAACGGGAGATTACGGAGTATTTTTAGTTTCGGGCTACGTCATCGTGCTAAACGTACTTGCGTGGATGTATGGTGTTCGCTTGTTCCCCGAAGGTAAGAAAAGCGGACGAATTCGTGCGTTTATCAATCCCGGCTCAATCGGTGTCTTAATCGGACTTCCGCTATTTTTCTTCGTGCAGAATGTGCCAGAAGTTATCGCAAAACCTGTCGAGTATATCGCAGGACTTAATACACCTGTCGCAATGATAGTAATGGGATTTTTCCTTCTCGGCTCGGGTGTGTTAGAGGGCATAAAAGATTGGAAAATGTGGTTGGTAACACTTATCCGACTTGCAGTAATTCCGTTGTGTATGCTCGTGATTTTCAAGTACGCTTTTGGACTTGAAGATACACTTTTAATAGCGTGTATGGTATCGGCGTGTGCGCCGTGTGCAATCAATAA
>CADBMQ010000267.1 GCA_902795765.1 Oscillospiraceae bacterium
CAAAAGCGATGCAAGTTTGAGCATACGATATCCACGCTCCAACTGATTTTGATTTAGCTTTTGCACCGACTGCCAATCTCTGCCACGATTACCAGACGGCTCACCAACAAGTCTTGTGAGTATGCGTTCGGTATCGTGAGTACCGAGCAAATTCATAAGCACATCAACCGACGGCTTCGGATAGTTTTCGAGTATATCCATAATGCTATTCAAAAATACAGTTCCGTCAAAATTGCCTTGCACAAAGTTTACGATTGCTTCTTTGAACGGATAGTTCATTACGCTATCAAGCTCGTAGCCGAGCAAATAGCGACGGCGAACGTGATATGCCTCTTTATTTGACGCATCTTCCCAAACTTCGCCATACAAGATGCCATCGGGATTAGCACGTTTCACGGCAGTACGGATTTTTTCAATAAAACTATCGGGCAATTCATCTGCAACGTCAAGACGGAAGCCGTCCGCTCCTTGCTTCATCCAATAGTCGATAACGCCACCCTCACCCGTTATAAACTGTGAGAATTTTTCGTCATTTTCATTGGTTTCAGGCAACGTCATAAAGCCCCACCACGAGTCATAGTCATTCGGCCATTTTTTGAAATTAAACCAGCTGAAATACTCCGACTCTTTTGAGTTGAACGCACCGCCTTCGTATCTCTGTTCCTTATTGAAGTAGATACTATCCGAACCTGTATGCGAAAATACGCCATCGAGAATTATCTTCATACCAAGTTTGTGAGCTTTTTTGCAAAGCGATTTAAAATCGTCAAGTGTTCCGAGTGTGGGATCGATTTTCATATAGTCCGCTGTATTATAACGATGGTTTGAATGTGCCTCGAAAATCGGATTGAGATATATTTCGGTAATGCCGAGTGCTTTGAGATAGTCGAGTTTTTTCTCGATACCTTTCAAGTCTCCGCCAAAGTAGTCATTATTGATCACTCTGCCACCTGCACGAGGATTTTCGGTTGGTGCAAAACTTGGAGTATCGCCCCAATTTGCGTGAAAACGCTCTTCAAATCCCTGCTTATACTCGCCACCTTGGCAAAATCTATCGGGAAAAATTTGATACATTATTCCCGAGCCGAATTTTTTAAGTGGTTTGAATGTTTTATCGTACACAGTTATCTGCCACTCTCGTTCGTACACACTACCTGAACTTTGGTCGGGTTGACGCCAGAAACGGCGTTCATAACTGCCCTTTTTGAGCAAGAATGAATAGAAAGACAAGCCGATTTTATCCAATTTGAGTGTGATTTTAAACTGTTCGTTATCTATTTTAGGCATACGCCAATAAACTCGTTCCTGTCCGTCTGCACGAAGCACCAAAAAGCACTCGTCAAACTCGGCTGCATATACTGTTATATCACAGCTTTGGTCTGTCTTTAATGCACCGAAAACTGATTTACAGTTTTTATCTCTTGAACTGTAATACATAAATTATCCCCTTTATTTATCGTAGTTTTTCAAGCAAGTTTGAAGATGCTCTTTATATGCTTTGGCGACTTCTTCGGGTGCGGCAATTTTGACTTTATCGCCGATACCCGTCAGCCAACCGAAAAATTGACCAGACACGGCAACTTCACAATTTACTGTGAATGTGCCGTCATTATTTTTTATCATTATTACATCGTTTCCGAATCTATCGAGTGCAACATTTGAAAGTGACTCGTCAAAAACGAGTTTAACTGTTTTCGTATCGCCATCGAACATTGAGAACACGCTTGATGCGTAGCCGTCTATCTTCTTCAATTCGCTATCACTCGCCATCTGACGTTCTTCGTCCAACTGCTCGATTTTCTCCATACGGTCAACTCGATAGTGGCGAATTGAATTATACTTATCATCAATGCAGATAAGATAGTAGTTTTCATCATCCCACAACAGTTTTACCGGACTTACAACGTGATATTCGCCATCTCTGCGGTACTCTTTATTTTTGTCAACGTTATATTTGAAATACAAAAATTGTATTTTATTATTTTGCAAAATCGCATTGTATATCGAGTCTACATTATAGTATACATTATAACGACTGCTGTTTTTAACTCGGCTCTGCACATTAACGTGTGACTGCAACGCTGCGGCATCGTGTTTTGAGCAAAGTGTTTCTATCTTTTGAATGAGGGTCAGCGA
>CADBMQ010000268.1 GCA_902795765.1 Oscillospiraceae bacterium
ATGTTTTGTATTCGTCGCCCGAAATGTCATCAACAAGTGGTTGGAGCATCGTTGCAGACAACTCCGAAGTAATAACCACAACAAAGCCTACAACCGTCACAACTACGACCACCACGATAACTTCCACAACTACCGTAAATTCGGTTGAAAAAGGTGATGTGGACAGAAACGGCGTTGTAAATGCACTTGATGTGAAAACGCTATTAAATATAATAACGGCAAATGGAAAAGCAGATTCGTCAACTTGCGATATGAACAACGATGAAATAGTAAATGTGCTTGATATTCAACAACTTTTATCAAAGTTATTAGGCTGAAATAAGAAATAGCATTTCGCTTGAAAAGTTCTCTAAAAATTACAATTTTTGGAGAACTTTTTCTCTTTTTCATATACTTTTCCCCTTAAAGGGGATATTTTATCGTGCGTTTCGCCATTAAATATGTTGAATTCGATATGTAAAAGTTGTATAATAAACTTGTGAATAGATACAAAACTTTTGTATCTTTTAAATCAAAGCAGAGAAGACCATGAAACGTTCAAGATTTTTCAAAACAGTTTTAAGTGTTGTGCTTGCAATTGCAACCACAATCAGTGCGACAACATTGTCGCTCACAACAACGTCTGCCGCAACATGGACAGCGGACATTTCCCCGATTAGTGACCATCCGAGTACAAAGGGACATCGTACATACGCAGGTTGTATCAATGGTATGTCGTTCCAACAGGACGGTATCGTTAGTTACAATGGCTATCAGTATGCCGCATATTGGAACACAAACGGCTATTTGACACTTGCTCGCCGTTCGTACAGTAAGTCGGGAGCTTCCTTCGGTAACTGGCAAGAACTTACATTCAACTATCAAATCACAAAGTTCAACAACCCTGACTCACATAACACTATCTCAATCGGTATCTCAAAGGGCGATGGCGTACTTCACCTTGCATTCGATACCCACGCAGTTGATAATAACTATATGATGTCAACTGTTGGCTTCCTTAATGATCCGTCAAAGTTCACAGTATCGAACTTCTATGGCTCATATAAGAGCGACTATCTCGGCACATACGGCTCAACTTGGCAGAGAATGATTACATATCCTCGTTTCTTGTCGCTCTTAAACGGCGATATGATTTTCGAGTTCAGACAAGGTAACTCGGGTTGTGCAAACAACTTCTTCTATTACTATACATCGGCAACTCACACATGGAAAGAAATCGGTGCATACGTTCACGGAAGTAAATGTAATGACTACTCCGACCTTAACTCATCATACTGCGCATACATCAACGGTTTGAACAGTAAGATAGTAAACGGCAAAGAGAGAATTTACACAACTTGGTGTACTCGTGACACAGGCGACAACACAACTAACAAAGACCTTTATGCAGCATACTCTGACGACTATGGCTATACTTGGTACTCACTCACAGGCGTAAAGGTAGCAGACCTTAAAGCTAACGAAGACGGCGGTATTCCGTACGGCACAACCGCAACAAAAGAATATTCTATCCCGATTAAGAATAGCGGTCTTATGAACCAGACTTCACAGTGGGTAGACGAAGCGGGTGTAATCCACACAATCAATAAACATACACTCAATGCAGCAACGGCATCAACTGCAAAAGTTCCGAACGACTATTCAGTTTATTCCGACCAATATGTTTACCACTATTGGATGACCACAGACGGCAAATGCTATCGTGAACTTTTGGGCGATGCACTTCCGCACTACTGGACTCGTTACCCTGTGGTTTCCTATAACGGTTGCCTTTATGTTGTAATGAATCAGCTCCGAATTTACAAAGGTACTCCGAAGTCGGGTGACGGTAACAATTCAGCAGGTTATACATGGACAAAGATTTATGATGACTCGTCCAAATGGTTGCAAGGTAAAAACAATGTCAGGGGCAGTTATGGTTGCGAACCCGAGCCGCTTGTAGACCACGAACTTATTAAAGACGGTATCTTGTCAATTATGGATCTTGGCGCTGACAAGAAACTCTATACAATGGACATCAACCTCAATAAACTCGGCAACGCAACTTTGACCGATGCAAACATTTCATACAACAATTCAGAACCTGCAACAGCCGTTTCTCCTGCTGAAGCAATGAATCCGGTAGGCTCTGTTATTAAAACACAGAACGAGCTCGAAAGACTCTATTCGTTCCGTACAATCGCTTGGTGGGATACAGGCAGAACAACATTCTCACTCCAAAACGGTGCATATTGGAGTTCTGCTCTCGATAGAGTTGTAGTAACAGGCAACGGCGGAAATGTTGTAAATAGCTGGGGCTTCCGTTCAGAAGGCTACACAGGTTTGCTTTTCTATGTAAATAACAAAGGTAATTCAGCAATCACAATGAATGTTCAAGTCAATGGTACTTGGCTTGGTGCAAAAACAGTAGCACCTGGTTTGCAGACTGTTAAATTCCCATACACCAATGGTACAACATTTAATAATGTTGGTGTGGGCATTAGTATGACAGGCTCAAATATCAACGCTACACTTAGTGATGTTTACGGCTATACAGGCGATATTGTGCCGACAAAACCCACAACTCAACCTACTACAACCACAACAACACAGCCTACCGAGCCGTTGGCAGACAATGTGTTCGTTGGTGCACGCACATTTGACGGCATTTCAGCAGGTGGTTCAAGTAGCGTAAGTGGCGATACTATCACAGCAAACTGGACAACCAATGTTGCAGAATACGCTTTGACAGACTCAACTTATCATACAAAAGTAAATCTCCC